>CADEEN010000083.1 GCA_902826345.1 uncultured Burkholderiales bacterium
GAACTGATTCAGCCTTTGACGCGCGCCACCCGCAGCACCGCGGGCGCGCGGCGCAGCGTGCGCAGCGCATCGGCCAGGTGCTGGCGGTCGCGCACCGCCAGCGTCAGCTTCAGCTCGGTGGTCTCCGACGCGCGCTCGGTGCCCATGTCGATGTGCGTGATGTCGGTTTCCGTCGCGCTGACGGCGGTGGCGACGCGGGCCAGCACGCCCTTGCCGTTTTGCACCAGCACGTTGACCTCGGCGTCGAAGGCGCGCACCGGTTGTTCGGCCCATTCCACCGGCAACCAGCGCTCGCTGTCGCGCTCGAACAGGCGCTTGGCGACCGAGCATTCGGCGCTGTGCACCGTCAGGCCTTCGCCGCGGCCGAGGTAGCCGACGATCTCGTCGCCGGGGATCGGGTGGCAACAAGCCGCGAGCTGGATCGACGCCGCCTCGCTGCCGTCGATGACGACGTGTCCCTGGTGCGGCACCGCCTCGGCGTCAGTGCCGAAGTGGCGCATCGACAGCGTCACCGCGTCGGGCTTGTCGCCGCCGCCGCGCTCGGCGATCAGGTGCGCGAGGCGCTTGGCGACGATCGAGGCGATCTTGCGACCGACGCCTATGTCGACCATCAGCTCGCCGCGGTTGCGGTTACCGCTCCAGCGCGTCAGGTGCTGCCAGATCGGCGCGGCGGCTTCGTCGTTGGGGTCGGACGAGGGCATCAGCAGGCCTTCGCTGCGCAGGCTCTGCGCCAAGAGGCGTTCGCCGAGCGCACGCGACTCCTCGTGCTCCATCGTCTTCAGGTGATGCCGAATCTTGGCGCGTGCGCGGCCGGTGCGCACGAAGTTCAGCCACGCCGGGTTCGGCCGCGCGCCGGGCGCGGTGGTGATCGCCACCACGTCGCCGCTCTTCAGCTCGGTGCGCAGCGCCACGGCCTCGCCGTTGACCGACGCGGCGACGCAATGGTCGCCGACGTCGGAGTGGATGGCATACGCAAAGTCCACCGGCGTCGCGCCGCGCGGCAGCGACAGGATCTGCGACTTCGGCGTGAAAACGTACACCGCCTCGGGGTAGAGGTCGATCTTCACGTGCTCCAGAAACTCGGCCGCGTCGCGCGTGTCGTCCTGGATGTCGATCAGGCTCTTCAGCACCGTGGCGCCCAGGCGCTGCGCATCGGCGCCGTGGCCGTTGCTGCCCTTGGCCTTGTACATCCAGTGCGCGGCGATGCCGGCTTCGGCCACGGCGTGCATCGGCTCGGTGCGTATCTGAAACTCCACCGCGGTGCCGAGCGGGCTGACCAGCGTCGTGTGCAGCGACTGGTAGCCGTTGGCCTTGGGAATCGCGATGTAGTCCTTGAAGCGCCCCGGCATCGGCTTGAAGAGCTGGTGCAGCACACCGAGAGCGACATAGCAGTCGGAGATCTGCGGCACGACGATGCGAAAACCGAACAGGTCGTTGACGCTGGCGAACGGCTGGTGCTTGTCGCGCATCTTGCGGAAGATCGAATACACCGTCTTCTCGCGACCGAACACCTGCGCGCGCAGCTTGGCCGCGCCGAAGGCTTTCTCCACGTCCTTCTGCACGCGCTCGACGATGTCGCGCCGCGTGCCGCGCGCCCGGGTCAGCGCCTTGGCGAGCGCACTGTGGCGCCACGGGTAGACCTGCGCGAACGACAGCTCCTGGAGCTCGCGGTAGATCTGGTTCAGTCCCAAGCGGTGCGCGATCGGGGCGTAGATGTCGAGCGTCTCGCGGGCGATGCGGCCGCGCTTGTCCGCAGCCACTGCCGACAGCGTGCGCATGTTGTGCAGGCGGTCGGCGAGCTTGATGAGGATCACGCGCACGTCGCGCGCCATCGCCAGCAGCATCTTGCGGAAGGATTCGGCCTGCGACTCTTCGCGCGTCGAGAAGTGCAGCTTGTCGAGTTTGGTCAGGCCATCGACGAGCTCGGCCGTCGGCGCGCCGAAGCGCTGGATCAGCTCGGGCTTGGTGACGCCGCAGTCTTCCATCGCGTCGTGCATCAGCGCGGCCATCACCGCCTGCACGTCGAGCTTCCAGTCGGCGACCAGGCCGGCCACGGCGATCGGGTGCGTGATGTAGGCCTGCCCGCTGGCGCGGAACTGGCCGAGGTGAGCCTCGTCGGCGAACTTGTAGGCCTCGCGGACCTGCTTCAGTTCGGCCTTCGACAGGTAACCGAGTTTCTCGGTCAGCGCCGCGAAATCATTGGCCTCGGCGCGCGCAATGGCCGCGGCCGGACGCTCGCGTGCGGTTTGCAGCAGCGCGCTCGGCAGCAGGTCGGCGGCGAAGGATCGAATGCCCACGGCCGAATACTCCCATAAACGACAAAGGCGCTCCGAAGAGCGCCTTTGTTGCGTCTCGTACGAGCAGTGCCTACACCGGCACCTTGCGCAGCATCTCGATGCCGACCGCACCGGCAGCGATTTCGCGCAGCGCCGTCACGCCGGGCTTGTTGCCGCGCGATTCGACCTTCGGTGCGTGGCCCTGGCTCAGCATGCGCGCGCGGTAGGTCGCGGCGAGCACGAGCTGGAAGCGGTTGGGGATCTTGTCCAGGCAATCTTCGACGGTGATGCGGGCCATGGTGTGCAGTCTCTTTCAGTTCAGATTCAGGGCCGCGAAAACTGCGGACTTGTTGCGCCGTTGGGCGGCGTACTTCAATCGCTGCGAGTGAACAACGGTCTTCAGATCGAAAAGCGCCGTCTCGAACAACGAATTGATGATAACAAAGTCGAAATCTCGGGCATGAGCCACTTCGACACGTGCGTTGGCCATGCGCTGCTCGATCGTCTCCGGGTTGTCCTCGCCACGGCGCAGCAGGCGCTGGCGCAGCTCGTCCCACGACGGCGGCAGGATGAAGATCAGCACCGTGTGCTCGAACAGTCGCTTGATCTGCAGCGCGCCCTGCCAGTCGATCTCGAGCACCACGTCTTCGCCGCGCGCCAGCCGGTCCTGGATGGCCAGGCGCGAGGTGCCGTAGAGCTTGCCGTGCACCTGCGCCCACTCGAAGAATTCGCCGCGGTCGGCCATCGCGCGGAACTCGGGCTCGTCGACGAACCAATACTCGCGGCCATGTTGCTCCTGCCCACGCGGCGCGCGCGTGGTGTGAGAGACCGAAACGGCCAGGTGCGAGTCGAGCTCGAGCAGCGCCTTGACGAGGCTCGATTTGCCGGCGCCGCTGGGCGCTGCGACTGCGAAAAGGTTGCCGGGGGTTTCCATCGCCTGCGAATGCTAGCAGCGCGAGATTCAGCTCGACGTGGGCAAACCCGGCAACAAACGCCGCACGAGAGGGTGCTGCACCTTCTTCTCGGTGCCGATCGCGTAAAACTGCTCTACGACGCCGTCGCAAGGGCCCAGGCGTTTGACGCGGTAGCGCTCTGCGAGGTCGTCGTGCACGACGTCGGGCGCAGGAAACACGCCCATGCCGCTGGCGCCGAAGGTCTTGAGCAAAGCGCTGTCTTCGAACTCGCCGACGATCCGCGGCCGCAGCGCGTGGCGCTCGAACCACTGGTCGAGCTGCACGCGCACCGCGGCATGCGCGCTGGGCAGCAGCACAGGCAGCTGGTCGAGCGACTGCGGGAAGCCGCGGCGCCCTGCAGCCGCGAGCGACGGCGGCGCGTACCAGCTCATGCCCGAGACACCGAGCGAATGGCTGTAAAGGCGCAGGTTCGCGCGCGCGGTGGCGGGGCGGTCGGCGAGAACCACGTCGAGGCGGTGCAGCGCCAGGTCGGCCAGCAGATCGTCGAACTCATCGACGTGGCAGAGCAGACGCAGCGCCGTCTCGTGCATCACCGGCTCCATCAGCCGGCGCACGACCAGCTTGGGCAGCGCATCGGAGATGCCGGCGCGAAGGCGCAGTGTTGGCGATGCGGCGGCGTCGCGCACCAGCGCCGGCAACTCGTCGCCGAGGGCAAAGATCTGGTCGCCCTGGCGCATCGCGGCCAGGCCGGCTTCGGTGAGCGCCACGCCGCGCCCGGCCGGTTTGAGCAAGGCGTGGCCGAGCGAGCGTTCGAGCTCGCGCACCTGCGCGCTCACGGTCTGCACCGCCATGCCCAGGCGCGCCGCGGCGCGCGCAACGCCGCCTTCTTTGGCGACGACCCAGAAGTAGTACAGATGCCGGAAGCTGAAGGGCACGCTCATGTTCAGTTTTTACGAGAACGTCGTTCACTGATTTTCTGCTTTTTCTTGTCGCATGACCGGCCTATCTTTCACTCACCCTGCAACCCGAAGGAGCCTGTCATGCAAGTCCTGTTCGAATCCCGCGATCCCCAGGGCGCCAGCGTGCGTCCGTTTGCGGAGCGGCGCGTGCGCTTTGCATTGCGCCGTCTGAGTTGGCTCGTGCCGCGGGCCAAAGTGCAGCTGTCGGACGTCAACGGCCCGCGCGGCGGCATCGACAAGCGCTGCAGTATCGAGCTCGATGCCGCAGGCGCGCAGCCGGTGCTGGTGACGGCGTTGGCGCGCGACTGGCGTGCGGCGATCGACGATGCGGTGTCGCGCGCCGCCCGAACGCTGATGCGTGTCTGGCGCCGCGGCAAAGACAAGGAGCGCCGCGCGGCACCGGGGGCGCGCCTGATGCTCGCGCGGGAGGCACAGCCATGAGGGCGTATCCGCAAAACGGCCCGCTGGCCGCGTCGCGCATCGTGGCGCTGACGATGGTGTGCGACGGCCACCTGTCCAAAGCCGAGATCGATTCCATGCAGGCGCAGGGCATCGAGCAACGCCTGGGCTTGAGTTCCGGCCAATGGCAGACGGTGATGCGCGAGTTGTGCGAAGACCTGCTCGCCAGCACCGACATGTCCTGGCACGCGAACAGCGGCCTCGATCCGCACATGCTGGCGGGCTTGCTGGCAGAAGTCAGCGACCCGGCGTTGCGCCTCGCGGTGCTGCGGCTGTGCCTGACGGTGGTCGATGCCGACGGGCACCTGGCCGACGGCGAGGAGCTGGTGATGAACGCGGCTGTCGAGCAATGGGGCCTGCAGCACGAGATGCTGCGTCCCGTGCACGAAAGCCGGCTGCTCGAAGCGGCTTGACCTCGACAGCCGACGATACGACAACAAACGGAGGAGCCTGTCCCGTGCAACCGTTGACCGACCGCCTGCCCTTGCCGTTGCCCAGACAGATCTGACGGCGTGCGCAGTTTTCTCGACCCGGCGATTCTTTTTTTCGTCTTCGGGCTGATCGCCGGCGCCCTCAGATCGAACCTCGAGATCCCGCCCGCCGTCGCGCGCTTTCTGTCTCTGTACCTGTTGATGGCGCTCGGCCTGAAGGGCGGCTTCGCGCTCTCGGCCTCGGGGTTGAACGCCGAGGTGGCGACGAGTCTGGGTCTGGCCTTGCTGCTGGCGGTGGTGGTGCCGGCCATCGGCTACTTGGTGCTGCGGCGCGTGTTGTCCGGCTTCGATGCCGCGGCGCTCGCCGCCACCTACGGCTCGGTCAGCGCCGTCACCTTCATCACCGCGGTGCAGGTGATGGAAAGACGCGGCCTGCCGTTCGGCGGCCACATGGCCGCGGCGATGGCATTGATGGAGTCGCCGGCGATCGTCATGGCCGTGGTGCTGGCCAACGTCGTGCGGCGCCGCAGCGGTGCCTCCGCGGCGGCGATGCCGTTGGGCAAGGTGATGCATGAGGCATTGACCGACGGCGCGCAGTTGCTGCTGCTCGGCGCGATGGTGGTGGGCCTGCTGACCGGCGAAGCCGGCCGCGTGGCGATGCAGCCCTTCGCCGGCGACTTGTTCAAGGGCATGCTCGCCTTCTTCCTGCTCGACATGGGCCTGCTCGCGGCGCGCCATGCGGGCGGCCTGAAAGGCTTGTCGCCGTGGCTGCTGGCGTATGCGATCGTCGCGCCGCTCTTGCATGCCGCACTCGCTTTCGCGTTGGCGGCGGCCGCCGGCGTGGCGGCGGGCAACGCCGCGCTGCTGATGGTGCTGGCCGCCAGCGCGTCCTACATCGCCGTGCCGGCGGTGCTGCGGCAGGCCATTCCCGAGGCCAACCCGTCGCTGTATTTCGGCATGTCGCTCGGGCTGACGTTTCCGTTCAACATCCTCGTCGGCATCCCGCTGTACGTGCACGTCGCGCACGCAGGGCTGCCGGCATGAGCGCTACTCCAGGTTCTGCACCTGCTCGCGCATCTGCTCGATCGCCACTTTCATATCCACCGAGATCGACGTCAACTCCAACGCCGCCGACTTCGAGCCGAGCGTGTTGGCTTCGCGGTGCAACTCCTGGATCAGAAAGTCCAGCCGCTTGCCGACCTCGCCGCCAGCCTCGAGCAGGCGCTCGACCTCATCCAGATGCGAGGCCAGCCGCGCCAACTCCTCGGCCACGTCGATGCGAATCGCAAACGCCGCGGCTTCGTTGAGCGCGCGCTCCTGCAAGCCTTGCGACGGCACGCTGCTGGCCGCGCCGCTGGCGGCGAGCGCCTCGTTCCATCTTTCGAGAAATCGTTCACGCTGGCGCTGCACCACGGCCGGCAACAGCGGCCCGGCTTTTTCGGCCAACGCGCGCAAATGCTGCACGCGCTCGATGAGCACAGCGGCCAGCCGCGCGCCCTCGCGCTCGCGGGCGCTGCGCAGGCCGGCCAGCGCGTCGCGCGCGGCGCGCAGCGCCGGCTCGTCGGTGGCCTCGCTCGCACTCGACTTGCTGCACCACTGCAAGGCTTCGTGCACCGTCAGCGCGCTGGCCTTGGGCAGCCAGCCCTGGACCATCGATTCGACGCGGGCCAGCGTCATCAACGCTTCGGCGCCGGGCATCGGCACACTGCCGGCCGATTCGCGCGTGCTGACCAAGCGCAATTCGACCTTGCCGCGCTTGACCGCCGCCGCAACCAGTTCACGCAAGGCCGGTTCGAGGCCGCGCATTTCCTCGGGCAGCTTGAGCGACAGATCGAGAAATCTGCCATTGACCGAGCGCACTTCTGCGTTGACAACAGCGCCGCTCGGCGCACCGCCCTCCGGCTTCGCTTCAGAACGTGAATCTGGCCGCAAAGCCGCACCAGTGCTCGCGTCCGCCGCGCTGGCACCAGCGCTGGCGTATCCGGTCATGCTGTAGACTGACATGGACCTCCGCGCACACACAATCAAACGATTATGTCAAAGCCAAAACCAGCCCCGTTGCCCGCTGGCACCGTGGTCGGTGGCTACTCGATCGTCAAGAAAATCGCGGCCGGCGGCTTCGGTGTGGTTTATCTTGCGGAAGACCCGGACCGCCGACTGATCGCGCTGAAGGAGTACCTGCCGGCGTCGCTCGCCGAGCGCTCGCCGGGTGAACTGACGCCGCGCGTCAAGCCCGACAAGCTGCCGCTCTACCGCCTCGGCCTGAAGAGCTTCTTCGAAGAAGGGCGCAGCCTCGCGCAGATCAGCCACCCGAGCGTGGTCTCGGTGCTGAACTTCTTCCGCGAGAACGAGACCGTCTACATGGTGATGAACTACCTGCAGGGCGACACCCTGCAGGACTTCATCGTCACCGCGCGCGACCTGAAGCGCGACAAGGTGTTCCGCGAGTCGACCATCCGCAGCCTCTTCGACGAGATCCTGCGCGGGCTGCGCATCGTGCACCAGCACAAGATGCTGCACCTGGACATCAAGCCGGCCAACATCTTCGTCACCAACGACAACAAGGCGGTGATGCTGGACTTCGGCGCGGCGCGCGAAGTGCTGTCCAAGGAAGGCAACTTCATCCGCCCGATGTACACGCCGGGCTTCGCGGCGCCCGAGATGTACCGCCGCGACGGCACGCTGGGCCCCTGGACCGACATCTATGCGATCGGCGCCTGCATCTACGCCTGCATGCAGGGCTACCCGCCCAACGACGCGCCGCAGCGGCTGGACAAGGACCGCCTCGGGCTGTCGCTGTCGCGGCTGCGCAATGTCTACTCGGACAACCTCATCGAGGTCACCGAGTGGTGCATGTCGCTCGATCCTCTGAGCCGGCCGCAGAGCGTGTTCGCACTGCAGAAGGAGCTGGCGCGCGAGACCGAGCGCCGCTACACCAAGCTCAGCTTCAGCGAACGGCTCAAGCTGCAGCTGGAAAACATCAAGACCGGAGCAAAGGCCTAGGGCCTTCGAAGGCGGCGGCAGTATGCGTTTCTCCGTCTACCAGGTCAGCCGCAAGGGCGGCCGCGAGAAGAACGAAGACCGCATGGGCTATTGCTACACGCGGGACTCGGGGCTGTTCGCGCTGGCCGACGGCATGGGCGGGCATCCCGAGGGCGAGGTCGCCTCGCAGCTGGCGCTGCAGACCCTGGCGGCGATGTTCCAGCGCGACGCCAAGCCGGTCCTCAAGGACCCGATGCGCTTCCTGCACGACTCCATCATCGCCGGCCACCACCAGCTGATCCGCTACGCCACCGAGAAGGCGCTGATCGACACGCCGCGCACCACCATCGTCGCCTGCGTGCTGCAGGGCAACACCGCCTACTGGGCGCATTGCGGCGACTCGCGGCTGTACCTGGTGCGCGGCGACAAGCTGGTGGCGCGCACGCGCGACCACAGCTACTCCGAGCTGCAGGAGACGATGTCGCAGGTCGTGCCGATGAACGAGCGCTTCAACCGCAACGTGCTCTTCACCTGCCTGGGCAGCCCGGGCAAGCCGGTGGTCGATACCGCCGGGCCGATCCTGATGCAGGCCGGCGACCGCGTGCTGCTGTGCTCCGACGGCCTGTGGGGCAGCGTCACCGATGCCGAGATCGCCGACCAACTCGGCCAGCGCACGCTGGCCGACGCCGTGCCCGAACTGGTCGAGCAGGCGCTGCGCCACGCCGGAGCGAAGAGCGACAACGTGACCATCATCGCTGCCGAGTGGGAGGCTGCCGAAGACACCGACAGCAAGTCAGGCATCTCGACGCAGAGCCTCGGCGAAGAGGTCTTCGCTTCGACGATCCAGGCCGGCGTCGTCGTCGGCGACGTGCCGACCGACGAGCTCGACGAAGCCGAGATCGAGCGCTCGATCAAGGAAATCAACGACGCCATCCGGCGATCGAACGAGAAACGGTCGTCATGAGTTTCGTCCGCAGTGAGAACCGCGCAGCCAATGCGTTGCGCGCATTGACGATCCAGCGCGGTTTCACCAAACACGCCGAAGGTTCGGTGCTGATCGCCTTCGGCTCGACGCAGGTGCTGTGCACGGCGTCCGTCGAAGACAAGGTGCCGCCGCACAAGCGCGGCAGCGGCGAAGGCTGGGTCACCGCCGAGTACGGCATGCTGCCGCGGGCCACACACACGCGCGGCGACCGCGAAGCGGCACGCGGCAAACAGAGCGGGCGCACGCAGGAGATCCAGCGCCTGATCGGCCGCTCGCTGCGCGCGGTGTTCGACCTTGCGGCGCTCGGCGAGCGCACGATCACGCTCGACTGCGACGTCATCCAGGCCGATGGCGGCACGCGCACCGCAGCCATCACCGGCGCCTTCGTCGCCGCGCACGATGCGGTGACGTGGCTGATCGCGCAAGGCAAGCTCGCCAAGAGCCCGATCCGCGACCATGTCGCCGCGATCTCGGTCGGCCTGCTCGACAACACCGCGCTGCTCGACCTCGAATACACGGAAGACTCGGCCTGCGACACCGACATGAACGTCGTCATGACCGGCGCCGGCCACTTCGTCGAAGTGCAGGGCACGGCCGAAGGCGCGGCGTTCACTCGTGCGCAGATGGATGCGCTGCTCAGCCTGGCGGCGAGCGGCATCGCCGACCTGGTGGCCGCGCAACGAACGGCGCTGAAACAGCCACGGCCGTGAAACTCGTCCTGGCGTCGAACAACGCCAAGAAGCTTGCCGAGTTGCAGCGCCTCTTCGAGGGCCTGCCGATCGAGTTGATCGCACAAGGCGCGCTCGGTGTGGACGAAGCCGAGGAGCCGCATCACACCTTCGTCGAAAACGCGCTGGCCAAGGCGCGGCATGCTTCGCGCGCCACCGGCTTGCCCGCGGTCGCCGACGACTCGGGGCTGTGCGTCGATCGGCTCGGCGGCGCGCCCGGTGTGCGCTCGGCCGTCTTCGCGCCGGTGCCACTGGCCCAGGCGCACCGTGAAGCGCAGCGCGGCGCGCAGGACGCGGCCAACAACGCGCTGCTGCTCGATCGGATGCGCAACGCCGCCGATCGCCGCTGCCGCTTCGTCAGCACGCTCGTCGCGCTGCGCCACGCCGATGATCCCGAGCCGCTGATCGCCTTCGGCTGCTGGCAAGCACGGCTGCTCGATGCACCACGCGGCGACGGCGGTTTCGGCTACGACCCGTTGGTGTGGATCGATGAGCTTGGCGCCAGCGTGGCCGAGCTGGCGGCAGAGCTGAAAAGTCAGCACAGCCACCGCGCGACGGCTGCGATGAAGATGCGCGAGCTGATGAAGCAATCGTGGTGAGCGCTGCGCCGATCCGCATCCATCGCCCTGGCGCGGTGTCGCTCTCCACGCTCCCGCCGCTGTCGCTGTACGTGCACCTGCCGTGGTGCCTGAAGAAGTGTCCGTACTGCGACTTCAACTCTCACGAGAAGAACAGTGCGTTCGACGAGTCACGCTACCTCGACGCGCTGTTCGCTGACCTCGAGTCCGCATTGCCGCAGGTCTGGGGACGGCGGATCGTCAGCGTGTTCATCGGTGGTGGCACGCCGAGCCTGTTCTCTCCCGAGTCGATCGAGCGCCTCATCGCCGGCGTTCGCGCGCGCCTGCCGCTCGAACCCGGCTGCGAGATCACGCTCGAAGCCAACCCGGGCACCTTCGAGCGCGAGCGCTTCCGCGCCTTTCGCGCCGCAGGCGTGACACGCCTGTCGATCGGCGTGCAGAGCTTCGACGACGCGCTGCTGCACGCCATCGGCCGCGTGCACGATGCGGCGCAGGCGCGCGCGGCGGTGGACGAAGCGCGCAGTGCGTTCGAGACCTTCAACATCGACCTGATGTATGCGTTGCCGGGGCAGACGCTCGAACAACTGCACGCCGACCTCGACACTGCGCTGGCCTTCGCGCCGCCGCACCTGTCGATCTACCACCTGACGATCGAGCCCAACACCGCCTTCGCCAGTGCGCCGCCGGGGTTGCCAGATGCCGATCGGGCCAGCGACATGCTCGACCTGATCACCTCACGCACCGCGGCGGCGAGCCTCGTGCGCTACGAGGTCTCGGCGTTCGCGCGCGCGGGCCACCGCTGCATGCACAACCTCAACTACTGGCAGTTCGGCGACTACCTCGGCATCGGCGCCGGCGCGCACGGCAAGCTCAGCTTTCCCGACCGCATCGTGCGCCAGGTGCGCTGGCGCGAGCCGGCGATGTACATCGACAAGGCGCTCGCCGGGCAGCCGATGTCGAACGAACATGCTGTCAGCAGCAGCGAGTTGCCGTTCGAATTCGCGCTCAATGCGCTGCGCCTGGCCGAAGGCTTCGAGCTGGCGCGCTTCGCCGAGCGCACGGGCCAGCCGCTCGCGGCGATCGAGCCGGCGCTGGCCCGCGCCGAGCAGCGCGGCCTCATCGAGCGCGACGCGTCCTGGGTGCGGCCGACAGCGTGCGGCTTCGACTTTTTGAGCGACCTGCAGGCTTTGTTCCTGTAGCGCCTCGCAGCGCGCGAGCGGCGATCTGGCCCGGCTTCCGGGCGTTTCTCTGCGCTTCGGGCGGGCGGCCGGCCGATAGACTGGCCCGATCGTGAGTCCGCCTGCCGCGCCCCAAGCCGTTGCGTCCCACGCCGCCCTGCGGCTGGAGTCCGCATTGGCCTTGCTCGCGCAGTCGGGCCAGTCGCTGCCGCCGGGCCAGCCGCAAGACGCGGCGTGGCTGCAGTCGCTGATCGACGGGCTGTGCGCGCTGTCCAGCCGCGACGCGCTGACCGGCCTGGCCAACCGCCGCCACTTTGAGTCGGTGCTGGCGCGCGAGCTCGACCGCGTGGCACGCGCCGGCGAACCGGCGCTGCTGCTGTTGCTCGACATCGATCACTTCAAGCAGGTCAACGACACGCGCGGCCATGTCGCCGGTGACCTCGTCATCAAGGCCGTCGCCGACGCCTTGCAGCTTTGCGTCCGGCCGATGGACACGGTGGCCCGCGTCGGCGGCGAAGAGTTCGCCATCGCCTTGCCGAACTGCCCGCCGGCCTTCGGCCCGATGGTGGCCGAGCGCGTGCGCACGCGCGTCGAGCGCTGCGTGGTCGATGTCGGCCTGGGTGAGCCACCGGTCAGTGTGACCATCAGCATCGGCGGCGCGTTCGCGCCCCAGTGGGTGCGCTCGAACCTGGCGCTGTGGATGGAGCGCGCAGACAAACAACTCTATCGGGCCAAACAGTCGGGCCGCAACCGCGCCGAGTTCGAACCTGCGGTCGTTTCGCAGGTGAGCGCGGAAGAAAAGGGCCTTCTCTTCGCAGCGCCGGGCGCGACGGCTCTGGACAATCCATCATGAGCAACGCCACTGTGAAAGCACGGATTACCGCCATCACCAGCGGCAAGGGCGGCGTCGGCAAGACCTTCGTCTCGGCCAATCTGGCCGCCGCGCTGGCCGCACGCGGCGAGCGCGTGCTCGTGCTCGACGCCGACCTCGGCCTGGCCAACCTCGACGTGGTGTTGAACCTCGTGCCCAAGGTCACGCTGCACGACGTCTTCACCGGCAAGCACACCTTGGAGCAGGCGCTGATCGAAGTCTCCGGCGGCTTCACCGTGCTGCTCGCCGGCTCGGGCATGGTCGA
>CADEEN010000084.1 GCA_902826345.1 uncultured Burkholderiales bacterium
TCGCGATGTCGCTGGTGATCAGGTCGCCGGCGATCGGGATCACCGCGGTGTGGCGCACCGAGCCGCCGGTGTAGATCTGCACGTCGGTCGTGCCGGCGCCGATGTCCACCAGCGCCACGCCGAGTTCTTTTTCGTCGGTGGTCAGCACCGACGCGCTCGATGCGCTCGGGTTCAGCACGAGCTGTTCCACCTCGAGCCCGCAGCGGCGCACGCACTTGACGATGTTCTCGGCCGCGCTCTGCGCGCCGGTCACCAGGTGGACCTTGACTTCGAGCCGGCCGCCGCTCATGCCCACCGGCTCCTTGACCTCGTGGCCGTCGATGACGAACTCCTGCGGCTCCACCAGCAGCAGGCGCTGGTCGTTCGGGATGTTGATCGCCTTCGCGGTATCGACGACGCGCGCGACGTCGGTCGGCGTCACCTCCTTGTCGCGCACGATCACCATGCCGGTCGAGTTCTGGCCGCGGATGTGGCTGCCGGTGATGCCGGTGTAGACGCGCGTGATCTTGCAGTCGGCCATCATCTCGGCCTCTTTCAACGCCTGCTGGATCGACTGCACGGTGGCATCGATGTTGACGACGACACCGCGCTTCAGGCCATGCGCCGGAGCGGTGCCGAGGCCGGCGACGCGCAAGCCGCCTTCGGGCAAGACCTCGGCGACGACGGCCATCACCTTGGCAGTGCCGATGTCCAGGCCGACGATCAGGTCCTTGAATTCTTTGGTGGCCATGCGCCCTCTTCGCTCTATCTGTTCGTGTTGCTTTGCTGCGCCGCGGTCGTGATGCCCGCCAACCTCAGCGCATAACCGTCGGGGTGGCGCAGGTCGGCCGCCACCAGCGCGCGCGGCGTGTCGCCGAAGCGCGAATTGACTTGCAGCAGCGTGCGCGCCAGGCGATCGACACGGGCCACGATTTCTTCATCCGTGCCGCGACCGAGTTCGAGCTTGGCGCCGGCCGCCAGCTCGGCTTGCCACGAGCCGCGGCTCGACAAGCGCAGCGTCTGAACCTGTTGCGAGATCGGCGCCAGCGACGCGTTCAGGCGCTGATGCAGCGCCAGCATCAGCGCCGAGTTGGCGTCCGATCCGGCCAGCGTCGGCAGCGCCTCGTCGTCGACATCGCGCACGTCGGCCTCGAAGACCTCGCCGTGCGTGTTCACCAGCCGGTCTCTGCGCTGCCCATCACTGCGCCACAACGCGGCGGCCTGGTGCTCTTCGAGCGACACCGCCAGCCGGTTCGGCCAGACGCGGCGCACCACGGCCTTGCGCACCCAGGGCACGGCTTCGAAGGCCGCACGCGCCGCGTCGAGGTCGATCGAGAAGAAGTTGCCCGACAGGCGCGGCAGCGCATTCGCACGCAGCGCCGCCACGCTGCTGTGCTCCTGCACCACGTCGAGCGCGATCGCCTGTACCGTGAACACCGGAGAGCGCGTGGCCCACTTCAACGCCTGCCATGCGAGCGCGATCAGCGCGGCACCGACGATCACGGCCGCGACGGCGTTCATCAGCCGCACGTCGGCCGGCAGCACCGCGGCGGCGGCTTTGGCGACGGGCTTGCGCGACGTGGCCATCTCAGTCCTTTCCGTCCAGCCGCGCCAGCGAAAGAATCCGCACGCACAACGCCTCGTAGCCGATGCCTGCCGCCGCCGCCGACTTCGGCACCAGCGAGTGGCTCGTCATGCCGGGCGAGGTGTTGATCTCGAGCAGATACGGCGTGCGGTCTGTCGCGCGCACCATGAAGTCGGCGCGTGCCCAGCCGCGGCAGCCGATGGCGGTGAAGGCCTCGACCGCCAGGCGTTGGATCTCTTTTTCTTCCTCTGCCGGCAGTCCCGCCGGCACGATGTACTTCACGTCGTCGGTGAAGTACTTGTTCTGGTAGTCGTACTTGCCTTCGGGGGCGACGATCTTCACCACCGGCAGCGCCTTGTCGTCCAGGATCGGGCAGGTCAGCTCATCGCCGCTGACGAACTCCTCGATCAGCACCACGCTGTCGTACTTCATCGCTTCGGCGACAGCGCCTTGCATGTCCGAGTACCCGTTGACCTTGACGACACCGATCGACGAGCCTTCGTGCGGCGCCTTGACGATCAGCGGCAGCCCGAGCTCGTCGGGCACGGTGCGCAGGCGCTCCTTCGTCTGCTGCGCGGCGTCGAGCGTGATCGAGCGCGGCGTCGGCAGGCCGAAGGTGGACCAGACGCGCTTGGTCATCACCTTGTCCATGCCGATCGCGCTGGCCATCACGCCGCTGCCGGTGTAGGGGATGCCGAGCAGTTCGAGCGCGCCTTGCACCGTGCCGTCTTCGCCGTGGCGGCCGTGCAGCGCGATGAAGCAGCGCGCAAAACCTTCGCGCCCGAGTTCAACCAGATCGCGCTCGGCCGGATCGAAGGCATGCGCGTCGATGCCCTGGCTGCGCAACGCCGCGAGCACGCCGGCGCCGCTCATCAGCGAAACCTCGCGCTCGGCGCTGGCGCCGCCGAGCAATACCGCCACCTTGCCGAAGTCCGCCATCGCGCTCACGGCCGGCTCCTCGTGCCGCGCCGGCGCAGCGCGCGCACCGCCTTCCACGACAGCTCGTTCTCTTCGATCACGTCGGTCAGCACCGGCAGGCGGTTCTCGTCCCAGGCCAGGCGCAGCGCGGGTTCTGCAGGCGGCGGATCGTCGTGCAACTCGTCGGTCAACGTCGGCAACTGGCTGTCGCGCTCGGGTTGCTTCAAGAAGCGCAACGTGCTGACGACCTTGAACGACTTCATGCGGCGCCTCCCATTTCGACGATGCGCGCAGCGACGTTGCCGATCGAGCCCGCGCCCATGACGATGACGACGTCACCGCTCTTGGCGTGTTCGAGCGCGGCTTCCGACAAGCCATCGACCTCGTCGACGAACACCGGATCGACCTTGCCGGCCACACGCAGCGCACGCGCCAGCGTGCGGCCGTCTGCCGCGACGATCGGCGGCTCGCCGGCGGCATAGACCTCGGTCAGCAGCACTGCGTCGGCGCTGGAGAGCACCTTGACGAAGTCTTCGAAGCAGTCGCGCGTGCGCGTGTAGCGGTGCGGCTGGAAGGCGAGCACGAGGCGGCGGCCGGGGAAGGCGCCGCGCGCGGCGGCGATCACCGCCGCCATCTCGGCGGGGTGGTGGCCGTAGTCGTCGATCACGGTGAAGCTGCCGCTGCCGTCGCGCGTTTTCACCTCGCCGTAACGCTGGAAGCGGCGGCCGACGCCGGCGAACCTGGCGAGTGCTTCCACGGTCGGCGCATCGGGCAACTCGAGCTCGGTGGCCACCGCGATTGCCGCCAGCGCGTTCAGCACGTTGTGCTCGCCGGGCAGGTTCAGCGTGATCGCCAGCGGCTTCATCGTCACGCCGTTGCGGCGTTCGACGACGAAGCGCATCTGCCCGCCGGGCAAGGCTTCGACCTTCGTCGCGCGCACTTCGCAGCCGGCTTCGAAGCCGTAGCGGATGACACGCCGCGAGACCATCGGGATGATCGACTGCACGCCGGGGTCGTCGCCGCAGACGATGGCTGCGCCGTAGAACGGCATGCGGTGCAGAAAGTCGACGAAGGCGGCCTTCAGGCGCGCGTAGTCGTGGCCGTAGGTCTCCATGTGGTCGCCGTCGATGTTGGTCACCACGGACAGCACCGGCATCAGGTTCAAGAACGAGGCGTCGCTCTCGTCGGCCTCGACGACGATGTACTCGCCGGCGCCCAGACGCGAGTTCGCGCCGGCGCTGTTCAAGCGCCCGCCGATGACGAAGGTGGGGTCCAGCCCGGCTTCGGCGAGCACGCTGGCGACGAGCGACGTCGTCGTCGTCTTGCCGTGTGTGCCGGCAATCGCGATGCCGCGCTTCAGGCGCATCAGCTCGGCCAACATGACGGCGCGCGGCACCACCGGCACGCGTGCGGCGCGCGCGGCGATGACTTCCGGGTTGCTGCCGGGCACGGCGGTGGAGGTGACGACAGCGCCCGCGCCGGCGATGTGCTTGGCCGCGTGGCCGACGTAGGTCGTGATGCCGAGCGATTTCAAACGCGTCAACGTCGCGCTGTCGCTCTGATCGGAGCCGCTGACTTTGTAGCCGAGGTTGTGCAGGATCTCGGCGATACCGCTCATTCCCGAGCCGCCCACGCCGACGAAGTGCAGGTGCTTGATGGCGTGTTTCATGCGCAGCGCTCCGCCTGCGACAGCCGCTTCGTCGGCATTCGTCTATTCACGACGAAGTGCAGGAAGTGCTTGACGGCGTGTTTCATCGTTTGTTCACCAGGGATTCGATCTCGTCGGCGACGCGCGCTGCGGCACGTGGGCGGCCCAGCGCTTTGGCCTTTTCGGCCATCGTCACCAGCGCCGCACGATCGAGGCTGCGCAGCACATCCGCCAACTTCTCCGCCGTCATCTCCGTTTGCGGCAGATGAATCGCCGCGCCGTGCTGAGCCATGAACAGCGCGTTGTCGCGCTGGTGCGACGTCGTGCTGACGATCAGCGGCACCAGCACCGACGGCACACCGGCCGCACACAACTCGCTCACCGTGACCGCGCCGGCGCGGCAGAGGATGACGTCGCAGGCGGCCAGGCGCTCGGCCATGTTGTCGATGAAGGGCAGCACTTCGACATCGCCGTCGATCGTGATGCCTGCGGTTTCGTACGCCGCCTTCACATCGTCGCGGTTGAGCGCGCCGGTCTGATGCACCACCTGCGGCCGGGCAGACGGCTCGATCAGCGCCAGCGCCTTCGGCAGCGTGTCGTTCAACACGCGTGCGCCGAGGCTGCCGCCGACGACGAGCAGGCGCAGCGGCCCGCTGCGCTCGGCGAAGCGCTGCTGCGGCCCGGCCATCGACTCGATCTCGGCGCGCACCGGGTTGCCGGTGACGACGGCATTCTTCGTCTTCGCGGCGGCAGCGCCGTCGAAGCCGAAGGCCACGCGGTCGGCAACAGGCAGCAGCGCGCGGTTGGACAGCAGCATCGACGCGTCGGCGTTGACCAGCACCAGCGGCTTGCCGAGCAGCGACGCCATCAGCCCACCGGGGAAGCAGACATAGCCGCCCATGCCGAGCACCGCGCTGGCGCTGCGCTGGCGCAGGATGCCCAGGCAATCCCAGAACGCCTTCAACATGCGCAGGCCGCCGGTCAGCGTGTGCACGATGCCCTTGCCGCGCAGGCCGGAGAAGGCGATCGCGTCGAGCACGATGCCGGCGCTGGGCACGAGGCGGTTCTCCATGCCATGCGTCGTGCCGAGCCAGCTCACCGTCCAGCCGCGGTGCTGCATCTCCTGCGCGACGGCAATGCCGGGGATCACGTGGCCGCCGGTGCCTGCGGCCATGATGACGAGGTGGTTCATTTGCCGCCTCGCATGAGTGCCCGGTTCTCCATGTCCACACGAAGAACGATCGCCAGCGCGACGAGGTTCATCAGGATCGCCGAACCGCCGTACGACATCAGCGGCAAGGTCAGCCCCTTCGTCGGCAGCACGCCGAGGTTCACGCCCATGTTGATGAAGGCCTGCCCGCCGACCCAGATGCCGACGCCTTGCGTCATCAAACCGGCAAAGACGCGATCGAGCGCGACCGCTTGCCGGCCGATCATGAAGATGCGCCGCGTCAGCCAGAAGAACGCGGCGATGACAGCGAACACGCCGACGAAGCCGAGTTCCTCGCCGATCACCGCCAGCAGGAAGTCGGTGTGCGCCTCGGGCAGGTAGTGCAGTTTCTCCACCGACGAGCCCAGACCCTGGCCGAAGATTTCGCCGCGGCCGAAGGCGATCAGCGAGTGCGTCAGCTGGTAGGCCTTGCCCTGCGCGTAAGCCGGGTTCCACGGATCGAGGTAGGCGAAGATGCGCTCGGCGCGCCACGGCGACAGCGCAATCATCAGCACGAAGGCGCCGAGCAGCACCATTGCCGCGAGCAGGAACATGCGGCCGTTGACGCCGCCCAGAAAGAGGATGCCCAGCGCGATCGCGGCGATCACCATGAAGGCGCCCATGTCGGGCTCGAGCAGCAGCAGCACGCCGATCACGGCCAGCGCAATCGCCATCGGCGTCACCGCATGGAAAAAATTCTCGCGCGTGTCCATCTTGCGCACCATGTAGTTGGCGGCGTAGAGCGCGATGCCGAGCTTGGCGAGCTCGCTCGGCTGGAAGTTCATCGCGCCGAGCACGATCCAGCGCCGCGCGCCGTTGACGCCCTTGCCGATGAACGGAATCAGCACGACGACGAGCAGCGCCAGCGCGGCGACGAAGAGGTGCGGCGCGTATTTCTCCCACAGCGCGATCGGCACCTGCAGCACGACCAGCGACGCGGTGAACGCGACCGCCAACGAGATGACATGGCGCGAGAGAAAGTACGTCGGCGAGTAGCGTGCGAACTTGGGGTTGTCGGGCAACGCGACCGAGGCCGAATAGACCATCACCAGGCCGAGGACGACGAGGCCGACGATGACCCACAGCATCGGCTGGTCGATGTCGGACACGCGCTGCGCACGCCCGGATTGCGTGCCGGTCCAGTCGCGGATCGGCACGGCCGGCGCTTCTGTCTCGCCCGCGAGGCGCAGGCGCAGTTGCTCGAAGCGGTGGCGCACGGCGGAGATCACGCGATTTCCCCTTGCGCGGCTGCGCGAGCCTGCACCGCGGCAACGAACATGTCCGCACGGTGCGCGTAGTTGCGGAACATGTCCAGGCTGGCGCAGGCCGGGCTGAGCAGTACCGCATCGCCTTCCCGCGCGACGCTGAAGCACCAATCAACGGCGGCTTCGAGCGTGTCGTGACGCTGCACGGCAACGCCGCTCGCGGCCAGCGCCGCTTCGATGGCCGCTGCGTCCTTGCCGATCAGCGCGACGGCTCGCGCGTGCTGCGCCACCGGCGCGGCCAGCGGCGCAAAGTCCTGGCCCTTGCCATCGCCGCCGAGGATGACGATGAGTTTTCCCGGCGCCTTGTCGGCGCCCAGTCCGTTCAGCGCAGCGACGGTCGCGCCGACGTTCGTGCCCTTGCTGTCGTCGAAGGCCTCGATGCCGCCGACGCTGGCGACGAAGGCCACGCGGTGCGGCTCGCCGTGGTACTCGCGCAGGCCGTGCAGCATCGGCGCCAGCGGGCAGCCGATCGACGAGGCCAAGGCGAGTGCGGCCAGGGCATTCGCCGCGTTGTGACGGCCGCGGATGCGCAGCGCGTCGGCGGGCATCAGGCGCTGAAGATGCAACTCGTCGGGCTGCGCCGGCGCGCCGCGCTTGCGCGCGCCCGGCTGCTCGTCGCTGACCGCCCGCACGAGCCAGGCCATGCCGTTCTCGACGACGAGGCCGAAGTCGCCGGCATGCTGCGGCACGTCGAGGCCGAAGGTGACCAGGTCGCGTTCAACCGGCCTGGCCTTGCCTTTGACGATCAGCGGCTTCGGTGTCATCGCGGCAACGAGCGCATCGTCGCGGTTGAGCACCATCGCGCCGTGTTGTCCGAAGACCCGCGTCTTCGCGCCGGCGTACGCGTCCATCGTGCCGTGCCAGTCGAGGTGGTCCTGCGTCACGTTGAGCACGGTCGCGGCCGCCGGCTCGAAATCACGCACGCCATCCAACTGGAAGCTCGACAGCTCGAGCACCCAGGCCTCGGGCAGCGGTGCGGGCTGGCCTTCGTCGTCTTTCGCATCGAGCGCCGCGGCCAGCGTGTCGAGCATCGTCGGGCCGATGTTGCCGGCCGTGGCCACGCGGCGACCGCAACGCTCGATCAACAGCGCGGCCAGCGCGGTGGTCGTCGTCTTGCCGTTGGTGCCGGTGATGGCGATCACTTGCGGTGCATACGCACGCTCATCTTTCAGATCGGCGAGCGCGCGCGAGAACAAGTCGAGCTCGCCTTGAATCGCCAGCCCTCGATCGCGCGCGGCCTTCAGCAGCGCCGACAAGCGCTCGTCGCGCGGCGACAAGCCGGGACTCTTCAGTACGAGTTGCACGCCCTGCAGCGCATCGACATTCAACTCGCCGCTGGAAAGCGTCGCCGCCGGCACGGCCAACGCCAGCGCTTCGGCCTTCGGCGGCTGCTCACGCGAATCCCACACCCGCACGGTCGCGCCATGGCGCGCACACCACGCGGCCATGGCCAGGCCCGACTCGCCGAGGCCGAGCACGAGAACGGTGAGGTCGTGCAGGTGCTTCATCAGCGCAGCTTCAGACTCGCGAGGCCCACCAAACACAGCAGCATCGTGATGATCCAGAACCGGATCACGACCTGTGTCTCCGGCCAGCCCTTCTTTTCGAAGTGGTGGTGCAGCGGCGCCATCAACAGAATGCGCCGGCCCTCGCCGTACTTGCGCTTCGTGTACTTGAACCAGATCACCTGCACCATCACCGACATCGCCTCGACGACGAAGATGCCGCCCATGATCGCGAGCACGATTTCCTGGCGCGTGATGACGGCGATAGTGCCGAGCGCGCCGCCGAGCGCGAGCGCGCCGACATCGCCCATGAAGACATGCGCCGGGTGCGCGTTGAACCACAGGAACGCGAGGCCCGCGCCGGCCATCGCCGCGCAAAAGATCAACAGCTCGCCGGCGCCGGCGATATACGGGAAGAGCAGGTACTTGGAGAAGTTGGCGTTGCCGACGACGTAGGCGAAGACACCGAGCGCCGAGCCGACCATCACCACCGGCATGATCGCCAGGCCATCGAGGCCGTCGGTGAGGTTGACGGCGTTGCTGGCGCCGACGATGACCAGATACGTCAGGATGATGAAGCCCCAGACACCGAGCGGGTAGCTCACCGTCTTGAAGAAGGGCACGAAGAGATCGGCGTTGGGCGGCAGGCCGGTGGAAAAGCCGCTGGTGATCCAGCGCATGAAGAGTTCCAACACACGCAGGTTCGTGTTCTCGCTGACGGCAAACGTCAGGTAGAACGCAGCGACGAGGCCGATCGCCGATTGCCAGAAATACTTCTCGCGCGAGCGCATGCCTTCCGGGTCTTTCTTCACCACCTTGCGCCAGTCGTCTACCCAGCCGATCGCGCCGAAGCCGAAGGTGACGAGCATCACCACCCAGACGAAGCGGTTGCTCCAGTCGAACCAGAGCACGGTCGACACGCCGATCGACATCAGGATCAGCGCACCGCCCATCGTCGGCGTGCCACGCTTGGCCAGGTGCGCAGCGACGCCGTACTCGCGGATCGGCTGGCCGATCTTGAGTTCGGCCAGGCGGCGGATCACCCACGGCCCGAACGCCAGGCCGATCAACAGCGCCGTCATCGCCGAGAGCACGGCGCGGAAGGTCAGGAACTGGAAGACGCGCAGGAAGCCGAGTTGCTCGGGGTAGAGCGACTGCAACCATTGGGCGAGGCTGAGCAGCATGGTGGTCAGCTCTTTTTCTGTTGCTCTTGAATCGCCTGCACCACACGCTCCATCTGCATGAAGCGCGACCCTTTGACGAGCAGCGAGGCGACGGCCGGCAACTCGCCGACGGCGTTCGCCATGGCAGGCGTGTCGGCGAAGTGCCGCGCGCTGCCGCCGAATGCACTTGCCGCGTCGTTGCACAGCGCGCCGGCGCACCACAGGTGCTCGATGCCGCGTTGCTTTGCATACGCGCCGACCTCGGCATGGAACTCCGGCCCGCGCGTGCCGACCTCGCCCATGTCGCCGAGCAACAGCGCGCGCGGCGCGCGCATCGTCGCCAGCACGTCGATCGCGGCGCGCACCGAGTCCGGGTTGGCGTTGTAGCTGTCGTCGATCAGCGCCACGCTCTGGCCGTGCAGCGTCACTGTTTTCAACTGCGAGCGGCCCTTGACCGGCTCGAACGACTCGAGCCCGCGGCGAATCGCACCGAGCGGCGCACCGGCGGCCAGCGCACAGGTGGCCGCGGCGAGCGCGTTCCTGGCGTTGTGCGTGCCGGCCATGCGCAAGCTCACCGGCACGGCGCCCGCGGGGGTGTGCAGCGTCAGCGCCCAATGGTCGTCGAGCCACATCGACTCGGCGCGCACATCGCCGTGGCCGTTCAAGGAGAACGTCAGCTGCGGCCGCGCGCCGGCCATCGATTGCCACAGCGACGTGTACGCATCGTCGGCCGGAAAGACCGCCGTGCCGGCGGCGCCGAGCGCTTCGATCGCCGCACCGTTCTCGCGCGCGACCGCTTCGACCGTGGACATGAACTCCTGGTGCTCGCGCTGCGCGTTGTTGACGAGCGCGATCGTCGGCTGTGCGATCTTCGACAGCAGCGCGATCTCGCCCGGGTGGTTCATGCCGAGCTCGACAACGCCGGCGCGATGCCATGTCTGGTCGTCCTGACGCAAGCGCAAGAGAGTGAGCGGCACGCCGATGTGGTTGTTGTAGTTGCCGACGGTGGAGAAGGCGCCGTCACCGTGCCACGCACGAAGGATGGACGCGATCATCTGCGTCACCGTCGTCTTGCCGTTGCTGCCGGTGACTGCGATCAGCGGCAGGTGGTGGCGGGCGCGCCAGGCACGGGCGAGGTCTTGCAGGGCGCGCGCCGAGTCCGCCACCTGCACGCCGGGCAGGCCGGCTTCGGCAATGCCGCGCTGCGCCAGCGCGGCGACGGCGCCTTTGCTCTTCGCTTCGCCGAGCTTGTCGTGCGCGTCGAAGCGCTCGCCTTTCAAGGCGACGAAGAGGTCGCCGGCTTGCAGCGTTCGCGTGTCGCTGTGCACGCGGTGGATCTGCGTGGCGCCCTGACCCGCATCAGCGATCAGCGTCGAGCCGGGCAACATGGCGTGCGCCTGTGCCAAGGTCATCATGGCGTGACACTCCGCTGCATCAACGCCTGCGTCGCTTCGATCACGTCCGAAAACGGATGGCGCACACCGGCGATCTCCTGGTAGTCCTCGTGGCCCTTGCCGGCGAGCACGACCACATCGCGCGGCGAGGCGGCGCCCACCGCGTGCGCAATCGCCGCGCGACGGTCTTCGACGACCTCGGCATGCGATCCATCGACCACGCCGGCGACGATGCCAGCAATGATCGATGCCGGCTTTTCGCCGCGCGGGTTGTCGCTGGTGACGACGACGCGGTCGGCGCCGCGCGCGGCGATCTCACCCATCAACGGCCGCTTCGTCGCATCGCGGTCGCCGCCGCAGCCGAACACGCAGACCAGCTGGCCGCCGCGCGCCGAAGCCAGCGGCTTCAATGCGGCCAGCACCTTCTCCAGTGCGTCCGGCGTGTGCGCATAGTCCACCACCACCTGCGGCGCGCCGACGCCGTCACCGACGCGTTGCATGCGCCCGGGCACGGCGGTGAGTTGCGGCACGACCGCCGCAGCATCGGCCAGCGGCACGCCGAGCGCGCGCAGCGCGGCCAGCACACCGAGCAGGTTGTGCGCGTTGTAGTCGCCGATCAGCGTGCTCCTCACCAGCGCGCTGTTCGCCCCTTCATGCAAGCTGAAGCACAGCCCGCCGTCGCGGTAGCCGATGTCGCGCGCCACCAGCCGCGCCTCGCGTTCGGCCGAGACGGTCCACACGTCGAGTGGGTTCGGCGCCAGCGCCTGCGAAAACTCGCGCGCCAGCTCGGCGCCGCGGTGGTCGTCGATGTTGAGCACGGCGGCCTTCAGGCCCGGCCACGAGAACAGCTTGCGCTTGGCGGCCCAGTAAGCGTCCATCGAGCCGTGGTAATCGAGGTGATCGCGGGTGACGTTGGTGAACAGCGCCACCGCGAGGCGCAGGCCCGCCAGGCGCTGCTCTTCGATGCCGATCGACGAGGCTTCGATCGCGCAGGCGGCGAAGCCCTGCGCGACGAAGCGCTGCAACCCGCCGTGCAGCTTCACCGGATCGGGCGTCGTCAGGCCGGTGTATTCGATCGTCGACTCGCGCCCGGGCAGCGGCGGCTCGCCGATGCCGAGCGTGCCGATTACCGCGGCACGGCGGCCGAGCAGCGTCAGCGCCTGCGCGCACCACCACGCGCTGCTGCTCTTGCCGTTGGTGCCGGTGACGGCGAGCATGTCGAGCGCAGCGCTCGGGTGGTCGAAGAACGCATCGGCAATGACGCCGGCCTCGGCCTTCAGGTTCGGCAGCGAGGCGATGCGCGCGTCGTCGAAGCCGAATCCGGCAATGCCGTGATGTTCGACGATGCACGTCGTTGCACCAGCCGCCAGTGCCGCGGGCACGAAGCGCCGGCCATCGACGGCCTGCCCCGGCCAGGCGATGAAGGCATCGCCGGCCTCGACCTTGCGGCTGTCGGTGACGAGCGTGCCCGTGACCCACGAGCGCAACCAGCGCGCGGCGGCTTCGGGGGATTTCAGTGCCGTGACGGCCATCAGAAGCTCTCTTGCACCACCGGCCCGGCGACGATCTGCGGCTTGACGTCCAGGTTCGGCGGCACGCCCTGCGCGCGCAGCGTCTGCGCGACGACGCGCGAGAACACCGGTGCGGCCACAGCGCCGCCGTAGTGCTTGCCAGCATTCGGCTCATCGACCATCACCGCGACGATCACACGCGGCTTGTCGATCGGCGACAGGCCGACGAACCACGAGCGGTACTTGTCGCGCGCGTAGCCGTCGCCTTCCTGCTTGTGCGCGGTGCCGCTCTTGCCGCCGACCGAGTAGCCCATCGTCTGCGCCAGCGGCGCCGTGCCTCCGGGGCCGGCTGCGAGTTGCAGCATGCCGCGCAGCGTGCGTGCGGTTTCAGGCTTGAACACACGCTCGCCCTTCGGTGGCTCGTCCTGCCGCA
>CADEEN010000085.1 GCA_902826345.1 uncultured Burkholderiales bacterium
AGGCGGCAAAGTGGCCGCGCATCAGCTCGGCGTCCGGCGAGTCGCCGATGACATCGACGACATGGTCATCGACGATGGTCAGGCGCACCGCGTCGGTCAGGTAGCGCTTGAACGTGAGATTGACGTCGCCGCGGTCGAGCATGAGCGTGCCGGCGACGCAGCCGGCCGCCGGAAACGCCAGCGCCAGGCCGCCCGGCCAGTGCGTCAGCGTGCCGGGTTTGCTGGTGAAGCCCCAGACGCCGCCGACGCGCGCGCCGGCCAGGTCGATGTGCAAGTCCGTGCCGGCGCGCGAGCTGACGTGCATGCGGCGCGCGGCCTTCAAGCGCCGCATCGCAGCGCGCACCAGCGCTTCGTCTTCGGCGCGCGGCAGGCAGCGCTCGAGAATCTCCGGGTGCTCGTTGCTGACGACGAGCACGCGTGCGCCGCCGGCGAGGATCGCCGGCAGCTCGGCGGCGTGCTGTAGACCTTCGACGGTGCAATCGACGACCAGCCCGCAGCGCGCGAGCGACGACACGGCGGCATCGTGTCCCGCGAGCGCCGTCGAGGCGCCGGTCGAGCGCACAGGAACCGCACCGGCCGCGGGTGACGGCACGGTCAGCACGAACGAGCGCGCGCCGAGTTGCTGCAAGGCCAACGACGCCAGCTGCACCAGCACCGGCCGCGACTGCGTCTCTGCCAACACCGCGCATGCATCGCCGGCTTTCACGCCGCAGCGGCCGAGCACCTCGGCAAACGCGGCGAGCCAGCGCTGCTCGAGCATCACAACACCTCGCCCAGCAGGTGGTAGCGCCCGCCGTGATAGACCAGCGGCGGCAGCGGCTGCTGCTGCATCTTCAGCACGCGGCCGATGTAGAGGCGGTGGTCGCCGGCAGTCTGTTGCGACAGCCGTTCGCACTCGAACACCGCGGCGCTGCCGCCCAGCACCGGCAGACGGTGCAGGCCTTCGTGCCACTGCCCTTCGTCGAACTTCTGGCTGACCGGCGAGGCGAAGCGGCGCGAGACGTCGACCTGGCCCTCGGCGAGCACGTTGATGGCGAAGTGCGTTGCCGCGTCGAACACGGTCAGGCTCGGGCTGGCCAGGCGCAGCGACCACAGCACCAGCGGCGGCTCGAGCGACAGCGCGTTGAACGAGTTCACCGTCAGCCCGCAGGCCGCGCCGTCCGCGCCGCGGCAGGTGACGACGGTGACGCCGGTGGCAAAGGCGCCGAGCGCCGTGCGCAAGCTGCGGGTGTCGATGATGGCGACGGCGTCAGCCGAAGATGAACTCACGCGTGAACTATACGGGCGGGGTCCGGTCCGGCCCGCCCAGGCTGCCTAGAATTTGCGCATGCACATCCGCCAGTTGTCCGTGCAGTACCACGCCGAAGCCGACCGCTTGCTGCTGCGCGTGCGCTCGTCCGACAACACGCTGTTCGCCGTCTGGCTGAAGCGCCGGCTGTGCCTGCGCCTGTGGCCTCGCCTGTCGTCGATGGTGCAGCGCGCCGGCGCGGCGCAGGCGGTGGCAATGGCTGCGCCGTTGGCCACGCCCACGCCCGAAGCGGCGGCGATGCTGGCCGCGTCGGCGCGCGAGCAGACCCTGGCGCAAGCCGACTTCTCGCAGCCCTTCCAGGCCGACGCCGCCGCGCAGCACCCGCTGGGTGCGGAGCCGATGCTCGCCCACACCGTGCAGTTGACGCCGCTGGCCGACGGCCGCTTGCAAGTCTCGATCAGCGACGCGCAAGCGCGCAACGTGCAGCTCGTGCTCGACGCGGCGCTCGGCGCCGCCGTGCGCGAGCTGACGGCCGCTGCGCTGCGTCAGGCCGATTGGGGATTCGCCGTCGAAGCCGCCGTGGTCGCCACCGAGCCGAGCACTCGCACGCTCAACTGATCGCCGCCCGCACCGTCCACAAGCCCAGCGCCGTCAGCGCCAGCGACCCCGCCAGATGCGAAGCGGCGGTGGCCAATGCCCAGCCCGGCTGGCCACGCTCCAGCGCCAGCACCACTTCGGCCGAGAAGGTCGAGAACGTCGTCAGGCCGCCGAGCACGCCGGTGATGCAGAACAGGCGCCACAGCGGCGACAGCTCGCTGCGCCAGGCGAGCACGGCGATCGCCACGCCGACCAGGTAGCCGCCGATGAGGTTGGCGGCGAGTGTGCCCAGCGTGAGTTGTGGCAACAGGCGGTTCAGGAGCTCGTTGAGGCCGTAGCGCGCACACGCGCCGAGCCCGGCGCCGACGAATACGGCCAGCAACGCAGCCGTGGAACTCACCGCGAACGCAGAGCGGCAGCGCTCGCGTTGCTGCCGGTCAGCCCCCAGCGCGTCGCAGCCGCGTCGTCGGCCACGCGCGCATCGACCCACTCGGCGCTGCCGTCGGGGCGGTGTTCCTTCTTCCAGAACGGCGCCTGCGTCTTCAGGTAGTCCATCAGGAACTCGCAGGCCGCGAAGGCGTCGCCGCGATGCGACGAGGTGACGACGACAAGCACGATCTGCGCGCCGGCATCGAGCGCGCCGACGCGGTGCACGACACGCGCGCCGAGGATGGCGAAGCGCTGCATCGCGGCGTCGATCATGGCTTCGATCGACGCTTCGGTCATGCCGGGGTAATGCTCCAGCTCCATGCGCGTGGTGTCGGCCGGCCCGTCGCCGCCGCTGCGGTCGCGCACCGTGCCGATGAAGCTGGCCACCGCGCCGACGCGTGCATCGCCGCTGCGCAGCGCCGCGACTTCGCGTGCGAGGTCGAAATCCTCGTGCTGGATGCGCACGCGCGCAGTGACGCTCATCGCCTGCTCAACGCAGTTCCCCGGAGCGGCGGAGCGCGGCGCATTGCGGGTTGTTGCGCTGCGCCGCGCGTGTGCATTGCTCCTGCATGCAGTACAGGTAGGCGAACTGGGTGCGGTTGCCGCACAGGGTCTCGGCCGGCAGCGGACGCTGCGCGCTCTTCGCAGCAGGCGCTGGCGGCTTGCCGTTGGCCTTGGCCACAGGTTTGGGCGGTGCCGGCTTCGGTGCCGCAACGACGGCCTTCGCGGCGGGCTTTGGCGCCGCGACCACCGGCGGCGCGGCCTTCGGCGGCGGTGGCGCGGCAGGTGTTGTCGGCGTGGGCGTGGGCGTGGGCGTGGCTGCGGCTGTCGGTGTCGGCGCCCGCACCGGCGCCGGCGTTGCCTCCGCTGGCGGCGCTGCCACCGGCTCTGCCACCGCCGCTGCGGCCGGCGGCGGCGCCTCCTGCACCGGCGCGGCCGGCGGCGCGGCAGCCGGCGTCACCACCACGGCCGGCGCCGGCTCCGGCGCTGGCGACGACGGCAGCGCCAGATCCGTCGGCGGCTTCTGGCTCCACCAGACCAGCGCCACGATGGCCGCAGCGACCACCGCCAGCGCGCTCATCGTCATGCCCCGTCGCTGCGGGCGCGCGGCAACGTCGGCCGCGCGCCGGCCCGCCATCGCCGCCGGGTCCAGCGTCGGCTCGGCACGCACCGACGAGCGCACGATCCGCGGCTCGGCCGGCGGGCCCGGCTCGAACGGGTCGATGACGATCTGCGTGTCGACGTTGTCGCGCAGCGGCGCCGGGCCGCTCATGCCTTCGAGCGTTTCCCACTGGGAATCGCGATCCGGTACCTCGCCGACCCACAGCGGCGCCGGGCCGGTGGTGGCGACGAACGCAGCGCGGCCTTGCGGGCGCGGGTGCAGGATGTGGCGCACGTCGTCGGCGCTGTGCGGCCGCGCCGGCGCCGCGAGCGCCAGCGATGCCACCACGGCCTGGATGAAGGCGTCGCGCGAGGCTTCCGAATCGCCGCCGCCCAACGGCACCTCGGCGAGCAGCGCGGCCGGGTCCCAGGCGCCGCTGGCCAGGCGCTCCTCGGCGCGCGGCGGCGCGGCGCCGGTGGCGGCGAAGCACATCGTCGCCGCCAGCATGTACAGGTCGGCCGAGGTGTTGATGCGCTCGAAGCGCGTCGACTGCTGCTGCTCCGGCGCGGCCCACGGGCTCATCGTCATCTCGCCGAGTTCCATCGCCACGCCGTCCATGCCCAACAGCACCGGCGCGTTGTCGTCGGCCTTGATCAGGATCTGGTCGGGCTGCACGAGGCCGTGCACGAAGCCGGCTTTGTGCAGCGCTTCGAGCGCATCGAGCAGCTTGTCGTAAAGACGCACCAGGCCGCCGACGGTCGGTGGTTCGGCGCGCTCCAGGCGCTGCTCTTCGAGCGTCTGGCCATCGACGTAGGGCATCAGCCGGTAGACGGTGCGGTTGGCGTTGATGACGCCGAAGACCTTGATGACGCCCGGGTGATCGACCACCGCCAGCGCCCGCGCGTCCTGCACAAAAGCCTCGCAGACCACCGACAGCGCGATCGCATCGCCGGCCTGGCGCGCGCGCACGGCGCCGTCGGGCTGACGGATCGCCAGTGAGCGCGGAAAACATTCGAGCAGCACGAGCGGCTGCTGGTGGCCCGGCTCGCGCACGCGGTAGGCAAAACCATGCGGTCCCTGGTGCAGCGTCTGCTCGACGACGAAGCGGTCGATGCGCACGCCGGCCGGCAACGGCACCACCGGACCCACCGGCGTGGCGGTGGTTTGAGGGAACGGCAACGGGGTGGTCGTCATCGAGAGGGCAACAGAGGCAACGAGCGCAAGCGTAGCTGATACGACGCAGGCTCAGCCGCCGGTAACGGGAGGAAAGAAAGCCAACTCGGCGTCGTCGTGCAGCGCCTGGTTTTCATCGGTCATCTGCTTGTCGAGCGCGCAGCGCAGCGCGCGGCCGCGCGCCAGCAGTTGCGCGTGAGCGCCGCCGCGTGCGATCAGCGCGCTGCGCGCTTGTGCCACTGTGGCGCCGGCCGGCAGCTCGATCGTCTCGCCGGAGCCGAGGGCTTCGCGCAGCGAAGCGAAGTAGCGCAGTTGGATCCGCATCGTCGTCAGAGCAGCGAAGACAGCGGCAGGCAGCGCACGATGTCGCCTCGAACGATCGGTTGCAGCGGTGGGTTGTCGAGCAGGCCGTCGGCCCACACCGCCGAGGTCAGCACGCCCGAGCTCTGGTTGGCGAACAGGTCGAGCCCACCTTGCGCATTGCAGCGCACGCGCAGGAACTCGCGGCGCTTGTCAGGGCGCGGCCAGTCGAAATCGGCGCGCATCGGCAGCGCTGGTGGAAGTGCTGCGTCAGCGCCTTGCAGCGCGCGCAGCAGTGGCGCGACGGCGAGCACAAAGGTGACGAAGCTCGACACCGGATTGCCGGGCAGGCCGATGAACAGCGCTTCGGTGGCGTCGTCGCGGCGCACCGCGCCGAACGCCAAGGGCTTGCCGGGCTTGATCGCCACCTGCCACAACTCGACGCGGCCTTCGGCGCTGACCGCCGGGCGGATGTGATCTTCCTCGCCCACCGAGACGCCGCCCGATGTCAGGATCAGGTCGTTGCGGCGCGCCGCGGCGCGCAGGGCCTGGCGCGTGGCATCGAGTCGGTCGGGCACGATGCCGAGGTCCGTGACCTCACAGCCTGCGGCTTGCAGCAGGCCGCGCAAGGTGTATCGGTTCGAGTTGTAGATCGCGCCCACCGGCAGGTCCTGCGGCGCGACGCTGCCGGGCATGACGAGTTCGTCGCCGGTGGAGAACAGCGCCACGCGCGGCCGGCGCACGACGTGCAGCTCACCCGCGCCGACCGTCGCGGCAAGACCTTGCGCCTGCGGTGTCAGACGCGTGCCGCGCGCGAGCACCGTCGCGCCGGCGAGCACGTCCTCGCCGCGGCGGCGAATCCATTGGCCGGCTTGCGGCACGGCGTCGATGCGCACCGCGTTGTCTGCAACGGCTGCGCACTGCTCCTGCATCACGATCGCGTCGGCGCCGGCGGGCACCTGCGCGCCGGTGAAGATGCGCGCGGCCGTGCCGGCGGCGAGCGGTGCGCCGACGTGACCGGCGGCTATGCGCTGCGACAGCGGCAGCAGCGTGCCGGCCTCGCGCACGTCGGCCGCGCGCACGGCGTAGCCGTCCATCGACGTGTTGTCCTGCGGCGGCACGTCGATCAGCGAGATCACGTCTTGCGCGAGCACGCGGCCGAGCGCGTCGAAGGTGGAGACGGTTTCGGTTTCGCCGATGCGCGCCGCGGCCGCGCCGGCGATCAAACGCGCCAGCGCTTCGTCGAGCGTCAACAGGCTAGACATGGGTCTCGATGTAGCGCTTGACGGCGTTGGCATCAGCCGGCAACACGGTGAAGCGCTTCGGCAAGGCCTCGATGCCCTCGAAGCCCGGCGGCCGATCGGGCTCGCAGCCGAGTGCTTCGACGATGGTCGCAGCGAACTTCGCCGGCAGCGCGGTTTCGAGCACGAGCATCGGCACGCCGGCGCGCTGGTGTTCGCGCGCCACCTTGACGCCGTCGGCGGTGTGCGTGTCGATCATCGTCTGCGAGCGTTGCCACGTGCTGCGGATCGTCGCGATGCGATCGGCATGCGTGCTGCGGCCCGAGACGAAACCGAACTCGGCGATGCGCGCGTGCTCATGCGGCGCGAGCGCGAAGCTCGGCTGTGCGAAGAGCTGCTTGACGCGCGCGCCGTCGCGGCTCAGCAGATCGAAGACGAAGCGCTCGAAGTTGCTCGCCTTCGAGATGTCCATCGACGGGCTCGAGGTCTCGTGCGTCTGCGCGCTGCTGCGCGGGCGATAGATGCCGGTGCGGAAAAACTCGTCGAGCACATCGTTTTCGTTGGTGGCGCAGACGAGGCGGCCTACGGCCAAGCCCATCATGCGTGCGACATGGCCGGCGCAGATGTTGCCGAAGTTGCCGCTCGGCACGGCGACATCGACGGTGTCGGCCCTGGATTGAAGGTACGCGGCGAAGTAGTAAACCACTTGCGCCATCAGCCGCGCCCAGTTGATCGAGTTGACGGTGCCGATGCGGTGCGCGCGCTTGAAGGCCAGGTCGTTGCCGACCGCCTTGACGATGTCCTGGCAATCGTCGAACACACCCTCGAGCGCCAGGTTGTGGATGTTCTCGTCCTGCAGGCTGAACATCTGCGCCTGCTGGAACGGGCTCATGCGGCCGTGCGGGCTGAGCATGAAGACGCGGATGCCGCGCTTGCCGCGCATCGCGTGCTCGGCCGCGCTGCCGGTGTCGCCCGAGGTCGCGCCGAGGATGTTCAGGTGCTCGCCGCGGCGTGACAGTTCGTACTCGAACAGCGCGCCGAGCAACTGCATCGCCATGTCCTTGAAGGCGAGCGTCGGGCCGTTGGACAGCGCAACGAGTGAGATGCCGTCGGCCAGCGGCTTCAGCGGCGTGATGGCGTCGGTGCCGAAGATGGCTTTCGAGTAAACGCGACGACAGATCGCGCGCAAGTCATCGGCCGGGATGTCATCAATGTAGAGCGAGAGGATTTCGAACGCGAGGTCCGCATAGGGCAACGCACGCCAGCGGTTCAGCGTTGCGGCATCGACCTGCGGGTAGCTGACCGGCAGGTACAAGCCGCCGTCAGGCGCGAGACCCTCGAGCAAGATGTCGCAGAAGCGGCGCTCGGTGGTGTCGCCGCGCGTGCTGACATACCTCACGCCAATTCTTCCTTGCGGATCGAGACGATCGGCGCCAGCACCGTCGGCAGCGCCTGCATCTTCGTCAGCGCTTCGCGCATGCGGCCTTCAACGGTGTCGTGCGTCAGGATGATGAGGTCGGTCTGGCGTTCGCCTTCGGCCGACTCGCGCTGCAGCACCGCGTCGATCGAGATCTCGTGCTCGGCGAGGATCGTCGTGATGCGCGACAGCACGCCGGCCTCGTCGGCGACGACCAGGCGCAGGTAGAACGCAGTGACGACCTGCTCTATGGCGAGGATCGGCGTGTCGGACATCGCATCGGGCCGGAACGCGAGGTGCGGCACGCGGTGGTCGGGGTCGGCTGTTGCCAGGCGGGTGATGTCCACGAGGTCTGCGACTACGGCGCTGGCCGTGGGTTCCGCGCCCGCGCCCTTGCCGTAGTAAAGCGTCGTGCCGACGGCGTCGGCCTGCACCAGCACGGCATTCATCGCGCCTTCGACATTCGCGATCAGCCGCTTGCTCGGAATCAGCGTCGGGTGCACGCGCAGCTCGATACCCTGATCTCTGCGCCGCGTGAGGCCGAGCAGCTTGATGCGGTAGCCGAGCTGCTCGGCGTAGCGGATGTCCACCGCCTGCAATCTGGTGATGCCTTCGACATGCGCGCGGTCGAACTGCACCGGCACGCCGAACGCGATCGCCGACAGGATCGTCGCCTTGTGCGCCGCATCGACGCCTTCGATGTCGAAGGTCGGGTCGGCCTCGGCGTATCCCAAGCGCTGCGCTTCCTTGAGCACGGTCGCGAAGTCCGAACCCTTGGCGCGCATCTCCGAGAGGATGAAGTTCGTCGTGCCGTTGATGATGCCGGCCACCCACTCGATGCGGTTCGCGGTCAGACCCTCGCGCAGCGCCTTGATGATCGGGATGCCGCCGGCCACCGCGGCTTCGAAGGCCACCATCACGCGCTGCTTCTGCGCCGCCGCGAAGATCTCGTTGCCGTGCACCGCCAGCAGCGCCTTGTTGGCGGTGACGACATGCTTGCCGGCAGCGATCGCTTCCAACACCAGCGTCTTGGCGATGCCATAGCCGCCGATCAACTCGACGACGATGTCGATCGAGGTGTCGGCGATCACCGCGCGCGCGTCGGCCACGACCTTGGCCCGGCCGGCGACGATCTTCTCGGCGCGTGCCGTGTCGAGGTCGGCCACCATCGCAATCTCGATGCCGCGGCCGGCGCGGCGGCGGATTTCTTCCTGGTTGCGCGACAGCACCGCGAACGTGCCGGAGCCGACAGTGCCGATGCCCAACAAGCCGACCTGGATGGGTTTCATCATGAGTGCCGTTTTCGGTAGTGATCGAGGAAGCGCGCAATGCGGCCAACCGCATCCGTGAGGTCGTCGGCGTGCGGCAGGAAGACGACGCGAAAGTGCTGGCTGTCGGGCACATTGAAGCCCGAGCCCTGCACGATCAGCACCTTCTCTTCGGCCAGCAACTCGTAGGCAAACTGCTGGTCGTCTGCAATCGGGTACAGCTTGGGGTCGAGGCGCGGGAACATGTACAGCGCGGCTTTCGGCTTGACCACCGTAACGCCCGGAATCTGCGTCAACAACTCATGCGCCAAGTCGCGCTGCCGGCACAAGCGCCCGCCTGGCGCCACCAGGTCCTTGATGCTCTGATAACCGCCGAGCGCCGTCTGGATCGCCAGCTGCCCCGGCGTGTTCGAGCACAAGCGCAGCGAGGCCAGCATGTTCAGCCCCTCGATGTAGTCGCGCGCATGGCGCTTCTCGCCCGAGACCACCATCCAGCCGGCGCGGTAGCCGCAGGAGCGATAGTTCTTCGACAACCCGTTGAAGGTGACGAACAGCACGTCGTCGGCGAGCGACGCCATGCTGACGTGTTCGTTGCCGTCGTACAGCGTCTTGTCGTAGATCTCGTCGGCGAAGACGATCAGCCGGTGACGCCGCGCCAGCTCGATGATCTCCTGCAACAGCGCCGGCGGATAGAGCGCACCGGTCGGGTTGTTCGGGTTGCAGACGATGATGCCGCGCGTGCGCGGCGTGATCTTGGCGGCAATGTCGGCGATGTCGGGCCACCAGCCCGCACCTTCGTCGCACACGTAGTGCACCGGCGTGCCGCCCGACAGGCCGACCACCGCGGTGTAGAGCGGAAAGTCGGGCGCCGGGATCAACACTTCGTCGCCATCGTTGAGCAGCGCGTTCATGCTCATCTGGATCAGCTCGGACGCGCCGTTGCCCAGGTACACGTCGTCCACCGTGACGCCGTGCACCTGCTTTTCCTGCATGTAGTGCACGACCGCACGGCGCGGCGCGAACAGGCCCTTGCTGTCGGTGTAGCCGGCCGCGCCCGAGACGTTGCGGATGATGTCCTGCACGATCTCATCCGGCGGCTCGAAGCCGAACGCGGCCACGTTGCCGATGTTCAGCTTGATGATGTGCTGGCCCTCTTCCTCCATCTGGCGCGCCTTGTCGAGCACCGGGCCGCGGATGTCGTAGGCCACGTTGGCGAGCTTGCTGGACTTGAGGACAGGCTTCACGGCGTGGGCTTCGCGAGCTTTTCGGGGGGACGAGAATTGGACCATGAAATTCCAGCCCGACACCTTCGCCGGAACCAATGCCATCTCGCGCCACGAGAGCGGCGCCGTGTGGGTCAACAACCAGCGTTTCGAAGGCAGCTTGCTCGTCCCATGGAAGGGCGAGGTGCGCGCCTGGTCGGCGTTGGATCTCGCCACGCTCACGGCAGCGCATTTCAATGAGGTGCTCGCGTTGAAACCCGAGCTCGTCATCTTCGGCAGCGGCGCGCGGCTGCGCTTCATTTCGGCGGCGCTCTACCGACGCCTGATCGAGGCCCGCATCGGCCTGGAGACGATGGACAGCGCGGCGGCGTGCCGCACCTACAACGTGCTGGCCGCCGAGGGCCGCTCGGTGGTGGCAGCGCTGTTGCCGGGGTCTGCCGATTGACTTTGGCGCCGCCAGCCCCATGTCCAAGGACAGCGGTTTTCCGCTTCATCGTAGCCTTTATAATTTCGCCATCGCGCTTGCCGCCGCAGGCCCCACGAGCCACAAGCCCGCCCCTCATGACGCCAGCCATCAACAAGCCCCTGCCCGAGTTTGAAGCCGTCGCCACGGGCGGCTTGAAGATCGGGCCCGATACCTTCCACGGCCAGGCGGTCGTGCTGTACTTCTACCCGAAGGACCACACGCCCGGCTGCACCACCGAAGCGATGCAATTCCGCGATCGCTACAAGGATTTCGTCAAGGCCGGCGCGCTGATCCTCGGCGTGTCGCGCGACAACATGGCCTCGCACGAGAAGTTCAAGGCCAACCTCGAGTTGCCCTTCGAGCTGATCGCCGACACCGAAGAAAAGCTCTGCCACATGTTCGGCGTGGTCAAGAACAAGATCATGTACGGCAAGAAGGTCAAGGGCATCGAGCGCAGCACTTTCCTGATCGACGCCGGCGGCACGCTGCGTGGCGAGTGGCGCGGCATCAAGGTGGCCGGCCACGTGGACGAAGTTTTGAAAGCCGTCAAGTTGTTGAAGAAAGCCGCCTGACATCTGCGCGTCTTGGAGCCGCGCATAATCGTCGCGTGAGTCGAGCAACGACGCCACCCCGCTGAAAGCCGCACAGCTTGCTGTGCGGCTTTTTGTTTTCCGCTTTCCCAATCGAGAAACGATGCCACTGCCCAAGCCCCCCGCACGCAAAGCCGCCCTTCTCGCCCCCGCCGATTACGAATCCCAGGCCGCGCCCAAACCGGCGCGCCGCGACAACCCCAAGACGACGAGCCACACCGAGCCCGAGGCCGGCCCCGGCGTGCTCGACCTGTTCGACAGCAGCGCCGCCGAGGCCGCAGCACCGGTGCGCGCGCCGGCACCGCAACCCGCGCTCGCCCGCCGGCCCGAGCCGCAGCCCAAACCGCGCAAACCACGCGGCACCGGGCCCGCCAAGCTGTTCGTGCTCGACACCAACGTGCTGATGCACGACCCGACCTGCCTGTTCCGCTTCGAAGAGCACGACATCTACCTGCCGATGATCACGCTCGAAGAACTCGACGGCCACAAGAAGGGCATGAGCGAGGTCTCGCGCAACGTGCGCCAGGTCAGCCGCGAACTCGACGCGATGGCCGCGCACGGCTTTGCCGACCCGAAGGAAGGCATCCCGCTGGCCAAGACCGGCAAGCGCGAGGCCGGCGGCAAGCTGTTCTTCCAGACCACCTTCCTCGACGCCAAGCTGCCCGACGGCTTGCCGCAGGGCAAGGCCGACAACCAGATCCTCGGCGTGGTGATGAGCCTGCGCCAGCAGCAGCCGCAACGCGAGGTGGTGCTGGTGTCGAAGGACATCAACATGCGCGTCAAGGCGCGCGCGCTGGGTCTCGCCGCCGAAGACTATTTCAACGACAAGACGCTCGAAGACGGCGACCTGCTCTACACCGGCATCCTGCCGCTGCCGCCGGATTTCTGGGAGCGCCACGGCAAGACGATGGAGAGCTGGCAACAAGGCGGCCACACCTTCTATCGCATCGCCGGGCCGATGGTGCCGGTGCTGATGGTCAACCAGTTCGTCTATCTCGAAACGCCGGGCGCGGCGCCGCTGTACGCGCGTGTCACCGAGATTACCGGCAAGACGGCGCTGCTGAAGACGTTGAAGGACTACACGCACCAGAAGAACGCCGTCTGGGGCGTCACGGCGCGCAACCGCGAGCAGAACTTCGCGCTCAACCTGCTGATGGACCCGGAGTGCGATTTCGTCACGCTGACCGGCACCGCCGGCACCGGCAAGACGCTGCTCACACTCGCCGCCGGCTTGTCGCAGGTGCTCGACGACCGGCGCTACGCCGAAATTTTGGTCACACGCGTGACGGTGCCGATTGGCGAAGACATCGGCTTCCTGCCCGGCAGCGAAGAGGAAAAAATGGGCCCGTGGATGGGCGCGCTCGACGACAACCTGGAGGTTCTGGCACGCAGCGATTCATCCGCTGGTGATTGGGGCCGCGCGGCGACAAACGATCTGGTGCGCAGCAAGATCAAGATCAAGAGCCTGAACTTCATGCGCGGCCGCACCT
>CADEEN010000086.1 GCA_902826345.1 uncultured Burkholderiales bacterium
GGAAGTGATCGTCGATCTGCTGCACGTGCACCCGGGCGCGATCCACGCCGCGCTGCGCGCCATTCCGCAGCTGTTCTGCGTCACCGATTCGACCGCGGCCGCGGCGATGCCCGACGGCGACTACACGCTCGGCCGGCACCGCGTGCGCAAGTGCCTGGGCGGCGTGCGCCTGGCCGACGGCACGCTGGCCGGCAGCACGTTGACGATGGACCAGGCCTTGCGCAACCTCGTCGGCCCGCTCGGCCTGCCGCTCGTGCAAGCGGCGCAGCGCGTGGCGACGCATGCCGCGCGCTACCTCGGCCTGGCCGACCGCGGCGTCATCGCCGTCGGCGCGTTGGCCGATGTCGTGCAGTGCGATGCGACGCTCGCGGTGCAGGGCGTGATGATCGAAGGGCAGATCGTTCATGGCGACGTCGCGTCTGCTTGACGAGACACGCGAAGCGCCGCACGCGGTGGCGCGCGCGCTCGCTGCGGACCGCCGGCGCTACGCCGACTTCGGCGCGCTGCTGCGCACGCAGCCGCCTCAATCGGTGCTGACGCTGGCGCGCGGCAGCTCCGACCACGCCGCGCACTACGCCGCTTACCTCGTCATGGCGCGCCTGGGCCGGCTCGTCACCTCGCTGCCGATGTCGGTGATCACGCTGCACGGCGCGGCGCTGCACACGCAAGGCTTGCTCGCGGTGGCGTTCTCGCAGTCGGGCGCAAGCACCGATCTGGTCGAGACGGCGCGCAGCTTCGCCGCGCGCGGCGCGCTGACCGCCGCCTTCGTCAACCACAGCGCATCGCCGCTGGCGCAGGCCGTGGCCTGGCCGTTCGCGCTGCACGCCGGCGAAGAAACCAGCGTCGCCGCGAGCAAGAGTTTCATCGCGCAGTTGCTCGCCGGCGCGCGCTGGGTCGCGGCCTGGCAGGACGATGCGGCCTTGGCCGCGGCGATCGACACGCTGCCGTCGTCGCTCGCCCAAGCGCTGACCGCGGGGCAGGCTTGGGCCGAGCGCGCCGTGCCCGTGCTCGCCGGCAGTGAGCGCATGTTCGTCGTCGGTCGCGGCACGGGTCTCGCGATCGCGATGGAAGCGGCGCTGAAGCTGAAGGAGGTCTGCGGCATCCAGGCCGAAGCCTTCTCCGGCGCCGAGTTGCGGCACGGCCCGCTGGCGCTGATCGAGCCCGGCTACCCGGTCTTCGTTTTCGCGCCGCGCGGCCCGGCACATGCGGGTCTGCTCGCATTGGCCGAGGACTTGCGTGCGCGTGGCGCGGTGGTGTCGTTCGCCGGCGAGGGCATGGCCGATGCGCTGCCGCTCGCCAACGCGGCGTCACCCGAGCTCGACCCGCTGTGCGCGATCCAGAGTTTTTACGTGCTCGCCGAAGCGCTGGCCAGCGCGAGAGGGCGCGACCCGGATGCGCCGCCGCATTTGTCGAAGGTCACGCGCACGCTTTGAAGTTCACCCCCTCTCCCACACGTGGGAGAGGGGGCGCGCGCTACTGAATCAACCCGTTCTTCAACGCGTAATACGTCAAGTCGCTGTTGCTCGACAGTTTCAACTTCTCGAGCACGCGCGTGCGGTAGGTGCTGACGGTCTTGACGCTCAGGAACATGCTCTCGGCCATGTGGCCGATGGTTTCGCCCTTGGCCAGGCGCAGGAACACTTGCAGCTCGCGCTCCGACAAACTCTCGTGCGCGGGGCGGTCGCCGCCTGCGGCCATGCCGTCGGCCAGCAACTCGGCCACCGCGGGCGTGATGTAGCGCCGGCCGAGCGCCACGGTGCGGATCGCCTTGACGATCTCGTCCGGGTCGGCTTCCTTGTTGATGTAGCCGCTGGCCCCCTGACGCAGCAGCGTCGTCGCGTAATGCGTTTCCGGAAAGCCGGAGAGGATCAGCACGTGCATGTCCGGGAAGCGAGCCTTGATCGCGGCCAGCGCATCGACGCCGCCCTGGTCGGGCATCGACAGGTCCATCAGCAGCACGTCGGTTTCGCCGCCGCGCGCGAGTTCGAGCGCTTCGCGCCCATTGGCCGCTTCACCGCTGACGCGCAGATCGACCTGCTCCGACAAGAACTGCCTCAGTCCGCTGCGCACGATGGCGTGATCGTCGACGATGCCCACTCTGATCATGTGAATGTCGCTCCTTGTAGGACGAGCCTAGCAGCGCACCGACGCGGTTTGCATCGGACGTGTCCTACAAACCTCGTCGATTCAAGCCGCGCGCTGCATGGCGAAATACGCCGCGGTGCCGGCGACTGCGCTGGCAAACGCACCCCAGGCCACGTCGGCGAGTGTCAGCGTGTAGCTCCAGTGTCGCAACGTCGCCAGGTTGGTCAGGTCGTAAGTGCCGTACGCCACCAGGCCGACGAGCGCGCTGCGCCATGCCGCGCTCGCCGGCCCGGCGGGCTCGGGTTGCAGCGCCAGCGTCACCAGGCCGGCCGGATAAGCACAGTAGAACAGCGCCGCCGGCAGCTTGCGCACTTCCTCGGCCAGCATTTCGCCGGCTTCGTTGCGATAGAAGTCGCGCGCGACGAAGCCGAGCCAGACGGCGTCGAGCACGCCCATCACCAGCAATGCGGCACCGTAGCCGTACAACCAGGACACAGTCAGTGATGTCCGGCAGCAGTGGACTTGATGATCTGGTGTTCGCCCAGGCCGATCGGCCGCGCGGCCAGCAGCGAAGCGGTCAACGCGAGAAGCCGCATCACGTCGCTGTCAGGTCCGTTCCAGATGTCGGCCAGGTGCGGTTGCAGCGCCAGCAGCACGAGGTCGGCGTCGTCGGCGCCGCCGGGGAACCACGGCCGCGCCCGCGCCGTGATCTGGCCGTGCTCGTCGGAGAACGACAACATCGCCGTGCGCCGGCCTTCGAAGTAGCCGGCCAGGCGGCCCATGTCGTCGCTGGCCTGGGTTTGCACTTTCATCATCACTCACGTCTTCGCGGCTTCGACCGATGCAGTCTGCGGTGTCGCCGGCGCAGCGAACGTCGGAGCGCGCGTGGCGGCGCGGTAGGACGGCGCCCCACCGCCTATGTCATTTGACACGGCCGGCGGCGCTGGGCATGCCTACAGTCGAAGCAATGACGCGTCTTCGATTTCTCTTGCCTTGACTGCTGCGCACCACCGTTTCTCTACCTCAGCCACCTCGCCTCCCACGTTCGATACGACGTGTTTTCGGCCCTCTGCCAGGTGTCGCGGCGGCGCAATGGCGAGCTGTCGCTGGCCGGCGTGCTGCTGTTCGACGGCCATCGTTTTTGCCAGTGGCTCGAAGGCCCGGCGGCGGCGCTGGCGAGCGTGCGCCAGTCGATCGTCGAAGACCCGCGGCACGAGTTCATGAGCGTGCTCGTCGACCGGCCGCAGCCCGCGCTGCGCACGACGCCGCAGTGGCAGGCCGGCTATTGCGCAGCCGACGAATTCGATCTGCTGCTCGGCCCCGACCGCATCGACGCCGACGAAGCGATGGCGATCTTTCGCGGCATCGTCACGCGCTCCGACCTTTCTCCGTGAGCGCGATCTGGACGAGGCGCAGCTTGCCGAGCACCGGCGGCGGCAGCAGGTAGGGGTAGCTGTCGGGCAGACCGAGGCTGCGCGACATCGCGTTCAGGAAGCGCGCCAGCGGCAGCCACTGGTCCAGTACCAAGCGCTCCACCGGCGCACTCGCGGCGGCGTCGCCCGGTTGCACCGGCGGGCTGGCGGGGGAGGCCAGGCGCAGGCCCCACGCCGCAGCGGTGTCCACCGCCTCGACCATCAGCAGGTAGTGGGCGCAGGTCTCGGCCCAGTCTTCCCACGGGTGCGAGGCGGCGTAGGCGCTGATGAAAAACTGCTGCCAGTCGGCGCGGGGCCCTTGTTGGTAGTGCTGCTCCAGCGCCGCGCTGTAGTCCGCGCGCTCGTCGCCGAAAGTGGCACGAAAGTCTTCGATCGCCGGCCAGCCTTCGACGAAACGGTGGAAGAAGTAGTGCGACAGCTCGTGGCGCAGGTGGCCGAGCACGGTGCGCTGCGGCTCGCCGAAGCTGATCCGCGTGGCCTCGCGGTGCGCATCGTCGGCTTCGTTCAGGTTGAGCGTGATCGTGCCGTTCTGCTGGCCGGTGAACGTGGGTGCGCCTCCGGGGGCTGGCAGCGTCCAGACGAAGCGCAGGCCTTGCAGATCGTCGTCGCCCATCTTCGGCGCAAACGGCACGCCGAGTTGCAGCAGCGTATAGAGCACCTGGCGCTTGGCGGCTTCGGCGCGTGCGCGCAGCGCATCGGCGCCGACCACGCTCTCGGCGCCGGTCAGGCGGCAGCTGCGGCAGCGCTCGATCGGGTCAGCGGCTTCGATGGCCCAGTTGCACAGGTCCGACGTCGTGCGCTGCACGCAGCAGCGGTGCGCGCCGTCGGGCGCGCCGACGGCCACCATCTGCATCACGTCGGGCGCAAACGCGATCTCGCTGCCGCAGGCCAGGCAAGCGCTGTTGTCGAAATAGACCTGTTGTTGACAAACCGGACAAGAGAAAAGACGCATTCAAAGTTCAGTACGAAAAAGCCAGATGGCCGGTGCCATCGTAGGCGACCAGCGCGAGGTAGGACAACAAGGCCACGGCCGCGCACAAGAGTGCAGCGGCAACGGGCGCCGAGATGCGGCGTGGGTCGAAGCGGATCATGTCGGTTGCTCCTGCGGGCTGCTGACGGTGCTGCCCGACATCGCAGAAGCATGATGCGGGCCGCGCTCGGCTGCCGCTGTAGGACGAGGTGACATTGGCGCCGGCAGGGTGACCGACCAGTGCGTGTTCTCGTGCAGCGCGTCGAGGTCGAGCCATTCATAGATGGCGAGCGTGCGCGTGTCGGCGCGCGCTCGTATGGCGAGATCGAAGACATGGACATGGCCGCGCCAGCGCAGCGTCACCTGCGCGCCGGGCCACTCGGGCGGCAGCGCTGGTGCGAAGCGCACCAGCGCTGCTCGGCGCTGCGCGCCGAGCAGCGATTCGACACCGGCGCGCAGCAGCCAGCCGGCCGCGCCGGTGTACCAGCTCCAGCCGCCCTGGCCGCGCCACGGCGCGTGGCCGTAGACGTCACCGGCGACGGCGTACGGCTCCAGCCGATACGCCGCGAAGCGCTGCGCATCGCCCAGGCGGTGTGCCGGGCTCGCCGCCTGCCAGGCCTGCCAAGCGCGCGCCGCGTCGCCGCTGTGCGCAAAGGCCATCGACGCCCAGGCCGCGGCATGCGTGTACTGGCCGCCGTTCTCGCGCACGCCGCGCGGGTAGGCCTGGATGTAGCCGGCGTTGGGCTGCTGCGTGGCCAGCGGCGGATCGAGCAGGCGCACGAGCTGCGCATCGCCGTCGATCAGGTGCTCGGCCGCGGACTGCATGGCTTGCTTCGCGCGCGACGCATCGCCGCCGCCGGCGAGCACCGCCCAGGCTTGTGCGATCAGATCGATCTTGCACTCGGCATTGGCGGCCGAGCCGAGCGCGCTGCCGTCGTCGAAGAAGGCACGGCGGTACCACGCGCCGTCCCAGCCGTGCGTCTCGATCGCTTGCAGCAGCCTCGCGCGCGCCGCGCGCCAGCGCGTGGCGCGCTCTGCGTCACCGCGCTGTTCTGCGAGCGCGGCCATCGGCTCCAACATCGACACCTGGAACCACGCCAGCCACACCGACTCGCCCCGGCCTTCGATGCCGACGCGGTTCATGCCGTCGTTCCAGTCGCCCGCACCCATCAGCGGCAGGCCGTGCGCGCCGAAGGCCAGGCTGCGGTCGAGCGCGCGCGCGGCGTGTTCGAAGACGCTCGCGCCGTCGGCCGAGACCTGCGGCACTTCATACACGTCTTCCGCGCCCTCGGGCACCGTGCGGCCTTCGATGAACGGCGACAGTTCGTCGAGCAGCGCTGCATCGCCGCCGGTGTCGAGGTGGCGCAGCAGCGCGGCGACGAGCCACAGCAGGTCGTCGGAAAACCGCGTGCGCACACCGGCACCCTCGGGCGGGTGCCACCAGTGCTGCACGTCGCCCTCGCGGAACTGGCGGCTGCAGCAAAGCAGAATTTGCGCCCGCAGCAGTTGCGGGTCGAGCGAGGTCAGCGCCATCGCGTCCTGCAACTGGTCGCGAAAGCCGTACGCGCCGCCGATCTGATAGAAGCCCGCGCGCGCCCACAGCCGGCAGGCCAACGTCTGATAGCGCAGCCAGTGGTTGACGAGGGCGTCGAAGCGCGCGTCGGGGCTGCGCACCTGCACGCTGTCCAGGCGCTCGCGCCAGACACTGCGCGCCTGTTCGCTGCGCTGCGCCGGCTCGACCGCGCAGGCCTGCTCGGCCAGCGCCTGCGCGCCGGCCAGCGTGTCGGCGTGGCCGAGCAGCAGCGTCACCTCCTCGACCTCCGTCGGCGCCAGATCGATCTCGATCGACAGCGCGGCGCACGGATCCAGGCCCGTGCCGCTGCGCTGGCAGAAGCCGTCGGGCACGACGCCGCGGCCGCGCGCGTCGAACAGCTCGCGGCGATCACAAGTCCAGTCGAAGGCCCACGCCGGTTGCGCGCGGCGCGGGCGCAGCGCGAGGAAGGCCGTGGCGTCGGCGAAGCCGGTGCCGGCGTCGGTCTGCGTGGCCATCAGCGCCAGCGCGTTGCGCAACACGGTCACGTCGTCGTCGGCGGTGCTGGCCGAGCTCCACGCCGGCGCCGACGCGATCGACATGCGATCGGCCCAGCGCGCGCCGATCTGCCACGACGCGGCGGCGATCACGCGCAAGCGGCGCGGCGTGCGCGTGGCGGTGCGCAGCTTCAGGTGTGTCTGCTTGACGTGCGTGACCGCATCGACGCAAACCTCGAGCCTCACGTCGATGCCGTCGTGCACATGCGACACGCGCGTCCACCCCGGCCCGTGCTCGACGCCGTAGCGCACGGCGGCCGCGCCCCAGGGCGCCGGCCAGGCGTTCCAGACGTCGCCGCTGTCGAGGTCGTGCAGCAGCAACCACTCGGCAGCCGGGTCGCCCAGGGCATCGTTGGACGGTGGCGTGAGTTGCAGGAGGCGGCTGTTGTGCGCCCAGACGTGGCCGCCGCCGGCTTCGGTGACGTGGCAGCCGAACTCGGCGTTGGCGAGCACGTTGGCCCAAGCGCGCTGCGGTCGCTGCGACGGGCTGACACCGAAGCGGCAGCCGCCGTGCTCGCGGTCGAAGCTCGGCGTGTCGGCCGCCACCGCAGCGGCGGGTGGCACAGCCCAGCGCACGTCGCTCGAAAGGTGCACCTGCTTCTGCTCCAGCGCCGCGCCATGCCAGCGCCGCAGGTCGTGGATCACCGCGCCGGGCGCGCGGCCGTCGGCCAGCAGATCGATCCGCGCCAGCCCACGCAAGGCCTGCTGCTCGGCGTCGGTCAGCTCCTGCGAGCGCAGCACGAACAGGCGGCAGGCGCTGTGCGCCGGTTGCGTGGCGGCTTCGCCGTGCGCGTGCAACAGCGGCATCAGCCCCTGGTGCACCGGCTGCAGGTACGACACCGGCTCGGTGTCCAGCAGCACCACGTCCACCGACAAACCGGCGCGTGCCCACAGCGGCGTCACGCGCGCCACCCAGTCGGCGAGCAGCAGGCCGTCGGCATCGGGCACGCGCACCAGCAGCAGCGGTTTCTCGCCGGAGATGCCGTGGTGCCACAGGCAGCGCCGGTCGATCGCGGGCGCCTCCTTCGTCAGCGGCAACGGGCGCGCCAGCATCTGCGCCAGCGGCGTGCTGAGCAACTGCCATGCATGCCAGGCCGGCGCATCGATGCGCGCCTCGCGCAGCGCGATCAGCGCCAGCGCCGAGGCCATGCGCCAGGCGCGCTCGACATGCACGCGCTGGCGTTGCCGCTCGACGATCTGCGCCAACGCCGCCGGGTCGTGCGAGACGGCCGTGGCAAAACGCAGCTTGACCGCGCCGCGCGCCGGCAGCACGCAGCGCACGGCGATCGAGGCGATCGGGTCGAGCCCGGTGTCGGCCGGGTGCGGCTGGCGCGCGAAGCACGGCGACTGCACCGAGCGGCCGCGGCCGAGTGCATAGGTGCGGTCGGTGCCCGGCCGCGTGTCGACGATGTCGGCGTCCGACTCGGCGAGGAAGTGCACCGCGTGCACCGTGGCATCGCCTTCGAGCCGGCCGCGGCGCGTGAACCAGAGCGCGCGCAGGTCCGGGTCCCAGCGCGCTTGCACGAACAGGTTGGAGAACGCGGGGTGCGCTTCGTCGGCGGCCTGCGACGCCAGCACGACTTCGAAGTACGACGCCAACTCGACGACCGGCGGCGCGCCGACGCCGGTGAGTTCGAGCGTCACCTCGCGCAGCTCCACGTCCTCCTGCGGCGCCACCCAGACGCGCAGCCGCGTCGTCACCGCCGCTCCGATCGACTCGAACGTGGCCGCATGCGGCTGCCACTCGCAGCGGTACTCGGCGCGCGGATCGGGCGCGGGATGCTGCGTCAGCGAGTGCCAGCGTGTGCCGGGCTCGCGGGCCCCGGTCTCGCCGCGGCCACACAGGCGCAGGAACATGAACGAGCCGTGCTCGCCGCGCAGCGCATCGTCGCGCCAGCGCGAAACCGCCAGCCCCATCCAGCGCGTGGCGCCGGCGCCGTCGGGGCGCAGCATCACCGACGTGCGGCCGTTGGACAGCAGCGCCACCGGCTCCAGCGCGCGCGTGCCCGGCTGCAAGGCGCGCGCCGGCAGCGGCGGCGTGTCGGTGTGTTCGTCGAGCGCGGCGTCGATCCACAACGGCGGCGGCCGCAGCGGCTTGACCATCGCCGGCACCGGCTCGTGCAGCAGCGTCGACACGGCACTGACCTGCGCAGTGCCCATGAACCAGCGCCGCGCCACGCCGTCGTGCAGCGTGTTGGCGAGCGCCAGCAGCGACATGCCCTGGTGGTGCGCCATGAAGGTGACGACGCGCCGCTGCGTGGTGCCGCTCTGCTGGCGCGACGCGGTGTGGTCGAGCGCTTCGATGAAGCCGAAGCGGTCGCGCGCGCCCTGCCGTTGGAGCCGGTGCAGGTTGTGCCAGGCCTGCCACGGCGAGACCTGCAAGGCCAGCATCGAGGCATACGGCGCGATCACGCGCTCGTCGGCCGGCGTGCGCCGCAGCGCCAGCGCCGGCACGCCCTGCGGCCCGTACTGGTAGGCGAGCGTGGCGTCGCGCTCGGCATGCGCGCACTCGGAAATGCCCCAGGGCAGATCCCACTCGCGGCCCTGCTCGCGCTGCATCGCCACTGCCACCTGCGTGGCGGCATGCAGCAGGCTGCCGGCGGGCTCATCGACCAAGAGTGTCGGCATCAGGTACTCGAACATCGAGCCCGACCACGACTGCAGGCCGACATCGGCCCCTTGCGCGAACGACGGCCGCTTCAGGCGCGCCCAATGCCGCGCCGGCAGGTCGCCCTTGGCGATGGCCACCAGGCTGGCCAGCCGCGCTTCGGAGCACAGCATGTCGTAGTGGTTGATGTCGAGCTGCTCGCTGCCGTTCGTCGCATCGAGCAGCGCGCCGATGTGCAGCAGCTCGCGCCGCGGGTCGTAGAGCCAGCGGTAGTCGGCCGCCCAGCCGAGCTGCTCGGCTTGCGCGGCCAGGGCCTCGGTGTCGATGACCGACGGCTCGTCGTCCTGGGTCAGCGATCGCAGCGTGCGCAGGTGATCCTGCAGCAGCCACAGCACGCGCTCGGCCGGCTGCGGCGGCTCGCCGTCGGCCGAGGCCTCGTGGTCCTGCGCAGCCAGGCGGCGCTGCACCTCGTCGATGTCGGCCAGCATCGGTTCGGTGGGCAGCAACCCGGCGCGCCGTGCCGCGGCCAGTTGCGTCTGGCTGCGCAGAAGCGTGGCCTGCGCGGCCTCTTCGCAGGCGGCCTCGTCCAGGTGGCGCAAAGCACCGGCCACGGCCACCAGCGCCGCGCTCAGGTTGCCGCTGTCCACGGTGGACAGGTACGCCGGCGCCAGCACCGCCAGCGTGTGCGTGTCGTACCAGTTGAAGAAGTGGCCGCGGTGGCGCTGCATCGCCTGCAGCGTGTCGAGCGTCGCCGAGAGGCGTTGCAGCATCTCGTTGCGGCCGATGAAGCCGAAGCGCCGCGCGCACAGCACCGCCAGCAGGTACATGCCGATGTTGGTCGGCGAGGTGCGCGCCGCCGTCTGCCCATGCGGCAGGCGCTGGTGGTTGTCGGGCGGCAGGTGGTGGTGCTCGGCCGTCACCATGTGCTCGAAGTAGCGCCAGGTCTCGCGCGCCATGGCGTGCAGATCGGCCGCCACGTCGTCGGTGAGCGGGCGCTCCTGCACGGCCGGCAGCGTCTGCGCGGCGCGCCAGGTCAGCAGCGGCGACAGCGCCCACAGCGCGCACAGCAGCAGCGCCGGCGGCAGCAGGTCCGGCGGCGTGATGAAGAACAGCCCGGCTGCCAGCACGAGCGCCAGCGCCGTCACCTTGCGATGCCGCCGCCACAGCGTGCGCGCGTCGCGCGAGGCCGCGGCTTCGGCGGCGGCCGCCGTCGTCCAGGCCAGCAGGTGCCGCCGCGTGATGCATTGGCGAACGAGGGCGCGCACGATCGCATCGAGCGTCAGCAGCGCCTGCTGCAGCAACTGCGCCAACTGCCAGGCGGTGCTGGCCAGCGCGCGGCCGAGCAACAGGCCGGCGTGGCGGATCAGCGGCGCCAGCGCCGCCCGGTCATCGGCGCCGGCGACGGTGGCCAACGCGCCGATCAACGGGCCGATGCCCAGGGCGGTGGCCACCAGCAGCACGGCAGCGGCCAGCGGCGGCGTGCCGGTGGCGGCACTCGCCAACAGCAAGCCCACGGCGGCCGGCGCGACCAGCGAGCGGCGCACGTTGTCGACCATCTTCCACAGATTGAGGCCGGAGAGCGACCAGCGCCGCGGGTTGAGCATGAAAGGCAGCAATTGCCAGTCGCCGCGCACCCAGCGGTGCAGGCGCGACGAGGCCACGTCGGGGTGCACGGGCGCGCCCTCGATCACCGGCACGTCGCTGGCCGCGGCGCAGCGCAGCAGCGCACCTTCGAGCAGGTCGTGGCTCAGCACCTGCTCGTTCGGCAGCCGGCCGGCCAGCACCGCGTGCGCGGCCTGCACCTGGATCAGGCCCTTGCCGGCGAAGCTGCCTTCGTCGAACAGGTCCTGATAGACCTCGGAGCTGGCGGCGCTGTACGGATCGAGCCCCGGCTGGCCGGCCGACAGCGCATGAAACCCCGTCGCGCTGCCGGGCCGCGGCAGCGGCAGCGCGACGCGCGGCTGCAGCACGCCGTAGCCGGAGGTGACGCGGCGCTCGTCGGCGTCCAGACGCGGCGTGTTCGCCGGGTGCGCGGCAATGCCGACCAGCGCGCGCAGCGTACCCGGCGGCAGCAGCGTGTCGCTGTCGAGGACGACGAGGTAGGGCGTGGCCGCGGGCAGCCGCGGCGTGGCGATGAAACAGGCATCGGGCTGGCCGGCCAGGCAGGCGATCAACTGCAGGACCTTGCCGCGCTTCCTCTCCCAGCCCATCCAGCAGCGCTCGCTGTCGCTCCACTGACGCTCGCGGTGCAGCAGCACGAAACGCGGCGCGCCGTCGGGCAGCGCGGCGTGTTGCTGGTTCAACGTGCGCACGGTGGCTTCGGCATGCGCCAGCAGCACGGCGTCGTGCGGCATCACCTGCTGTGGCGCATCGGCAAAATCCGACAGCAGCGCGTACTGCGCCCAGGCTTCGTGGCTGGCCAGGTGCTGGCGCTCGATGCGTGCGGCCATGGCATCGATCTCTGCGTCGTCGTCGATCAGACACGGCACAGTCACCAGCACGCGGTGCGGCGCGGTGATGCCGGCGTCGAATGCCAGGCGCGGCAGCGCGCGCGGCGGGATCCACTCGGCGATCAGGCGGTGGATCGCCGAGACGGCGATCTCCGAGGCCGGCAGCAGCACCAGAGGCCACAGCCACCACGGCGCGTCGGCGTGCAGCGTCAGACCGGCGATCGCGCCGGTGGCGGCGGCCAGGCCCGCCAGGTACAGCGGCAGGCGCGCGCGCCGCCAGCCGTCGCTGGCCGTGATCTCGCGCGGCAGGGCGACGCCGAGCACGCCGGCCAGCGTGGCGCGGCCCGCGCCTTCGAGCCAATGGCCGGGCGTGGCCTGCACCGGCGCGGCGGGCGCGGCGCTCTGCGTTTGCGCCAGCACCGCGCGCGCGACACGCACCTCGCCCAAGCCGCTGCGCTGGCTCCAGCGCTCGACGGCGTGCAGCGTGCGGTTCTGCGTCGTCTCGTTCTCGTCGGCAAAGCTCGGCAACTGGCGCAGTACCTGCGCCAGTTGGCTGCGCCGGCCGATCCAGACGCGCCAGTCGAATTGCGCCACCGCGCGCAGCGAACGCATCGCCTGCGACACGTCGGCGTCGTGCGCCGCTTCGGCCGCCTGCTGCGCGTGGCGCGTGGCGGCGGGGTCGGGCAGGCGCTCGGCCAGCCAGGCGCGGCGCGCATCGTCGGCGGCGAGCTCGTTCCAGCGCAAGTGCAGTTGCAGCAGGAAGGCGCGCTCGGCGCCGCGGCGCTGCAGCGCAACGAGCGCGGCCGCCAACGCCGGCAGATCGCCGGCGCCCGTTTCGGCGACGGCCCAGTTGGCCAGCGAGAGCGACGCGCGGTCGGCGACGACACGCGC
>CADEEN010000087.1 GCA_902826345.1 uncultured Burkholderiales bacterium
GCGGGCCCAGCGCGAGCGGTCCTGCGCGATCAGCAAGACCGGGTGGCCTTGGGCATCGATGCGCGCATGCGCGCGCGACGCCTGGATCTCGAGCAGTGCCTGCAGGCCGTGCACCTCGGGCTCGGCCGGCGCGAGCGCGGCCAGCATGCGCGCCAGGCGCAGCGCCTCGTCGCACAGCGCCGGGCGCATCCAGTCGTCGCCGCTGGTGGCGGCATAACCTTCGTTGAAGACGAGGTAGATCACCTCGAGCACCGCCGTCAGCCGCTCGCTCAACTGCTCCCGCGGCGGCAACTCGAAGGGCACCTGCGCTTCGCTCAGGGTGCGCTTCGCGCGCACGATGCGCTGCGCCATCGTCGGCTCGGGGACGAGGAAGGCGCGCGCGATCTCGTCGGTGGCCAGCCCGCCGACCAGCTTCAACGTCAGCGCCACCTGCGCGTCGCGCGAGAGCACCGGGTGGCAGGCGGTGAAGACCAGGCGCAGCAGGTCGTCGCCCACCGGGTCGGCCTCGGCGGCGATCAGGGTGTCGATCACGCTGGGCACGAACTGCGCCTCGCGCGCTTCGTCGTCCCGCGCCAGCGCTTCGTGCTCGGCCGCGGCCATCGCACGGTGGCGCAGGTGGTCGAGCGCGCGGCGCTTGGCGGTGGTGGTGAGCCAGGCGCCGGGGTTGGCCGGCACGCCGTCCTGCGGCCAATGTTCGAGCGCGGCGACGAGCGCATCGGCCGCCAGCTCCTCGGCCACACCGACGTCGCGCGTGAGCCGGGCCACGGCGGCGATGACCTTGGCGGATTCGAGCCGCCAGACGGTGTCGATGGCATGGTGGGTGGCGTCGGCGCGGTTGGCCACGGGTTCAGGGCTTCTCGGCCAGGGCCTTCAAGTTGGCCAGGCCGGCTTCGAAGTCTTTGCCGACGGCCTCGTCCATGTCGAAGAAGACCGTCATGACGCGATTCAGGTACGGCATCGGGCCGTGCATCGCCCAGGTCGCGGCCGAGCCGCTGCCTTGCGGCTGCACGGTGAAGTCGACGTTGTTGTGGGCTTCGAAGGGTTTGACGAAGTCGAGCCGCCGACGCCGGCGCTGGTGGCGTCGTAGGTGATGACGGCGCCGGGCTCCATCTTCGCCAACGGGTTCCAGGCGTTGAACTGGCGCAGGTCGTTGATCAGCGCGAACACCTTGTCCGGCGGCGCGGCGATGGTGGTGCTGCGTTGCAGGCGGAAGGTGTCGGGCTTCGTGCCGGCGTAGATCAGCACGGCCGCGATGGCGGCGGCGACGATCAGCAGCAGGGTCTTGAGCATCAATGGTCTCCTCGTTGAAAGTCTTCTTGCTCGAACAACCGGCGCACCTCGATCTCGCAGGCGCCGCCGTCGGTCGCGGGGTTGGGGAAGCGGCGCGACCATTCGAGCGCTTCTTCGCGCGAGCGCACCTGGATCAGCGTGTAGCCGGCGACCAGCTCCTTCGTCTCGGCGAAGGGGCCGTCGATGATGCGTCGCTGGTCGCCGCGCTCGAAGCGCACGCGCCAGCCGTGCGACGAGGCTTCGAGGCCGGTGGCGTCGAGCAGCACGCCGGCGCGCGCCAGCTCTTCGTGATAGTCCGCCATCGCAGCCAGCAACGAGGCCGGCGGCACGGCGCCGGCCTCGCTGTCGGCGCTGGCCTTGACGATGATCATGTAGCGCATGAAACGGCTCCTTTCATCGGCACGACGATCGAGCCCTGCCGATTTCGACAAGCCGCCGCCTCTACATGTAGCAGGGGCCGGTTTCGCGCACCTCGACCGTGGCCCAGGCCGCAGCCGGGCAGCGTTCGGCCCAGCGCAGCGCCTCGTCGCGCGTTTCGCAGTTGAGCAGGAAGAAGCCGCCGATCATTTCCTTGGCTTCGGCGAAGGGCCCGTCGAGCACGCGCGATGCCGCCGTGCCTTGCGGTCGCTGCAGCCGCGTCGCCGCGCTGGCCAGCGAGCTGCTGGTCATCAGCACGCCGGCGCGCTTGCAGTCCTCGGTGAAGTCGAGCATCTGCTGGTAGACGACACGGCCGGTGTCGACGCCGCGCGCTTCGCGCTGGCCGAGTGGTTCGACGATGGGCAGCATGTGAGGCATGACGGGGTTCTCCGAAGCGGTGATGATGTCGATCGAAGCGGCATTGTGTGCCGCCCATCGATGACAAGGGGATTACAAAGAATGCGCCAACCCGTCGCCCTCGCCCACGCCTGCCGCCTCATCAACCATGGCCCGACGGTGCTCGTCAGCAGCGAGCACGACGGACAGCGCAACGTCATGGCCGCCGCGTGGTCGATGCCGGTCGAGTTCACGCCGCCGCGCGTGGCCGTGGTCATCGACAAGAGCACCTTCACGCGCGAGTTGGTGCTGGCCAGCGGCCGCTTCGCGCTCAACATCCCTTGCCGTGCCATTGCCGACCTGGCCTACACGGTGGGCAGCACGAGCGGCCGCGATGAAGACAAGTTCGCGCGGTACGGCATCGCGCCGTTCGCCGGCGCCGCGCTGGCGCTGCCGCTGATCGAAGGCTGCGTGGCGTGGCTCGAATGCCGCCGCATCGCCGAGCCGCACAGCGAGCAGGCCTACGACACGTTCTTCGGCGAAGTCGTCGCTGCCGAGGCCGATGCGCGTGTGTTTGCGGGCGGTCGCTGGGCCTTCGACGACGGCAATGCCGATCTGCACACGCTGCACCACCTGGGCGGCGGCAACTTCGGCGTCGTCGATGCGACGATTCAGTCTCACGTGATGAAAGGTCGGTCATGAAAGCCATCCGCCGCTTGACCTTCGTCAGCGAAAGCGAAGTGCAGCAACTCGCCGCGTTGCTGATCGACTGCGTCGAAGGCGGCGCGTCGGTCAGCTTCATGCTGCCGCTGACCGAGGAGCGCGCGCAGGCGTTCTGGCAGCGCGTGGCGCAGGGCGTGCACGACGGCGAGCGCGCGCTTCTCGTCGCCGAAGACGAACACGGCGCCATCGTCGGCACGGTGCAGCTCATCCTCGGTCAGCCCGAGAACCAGCCGCACCGTGCCGATGTGGCCAAGATGCTGGTGCACCGCAGTGCGCGCCGCCAGGGCCTGGGCGAGCGGTTGATGCGCGCCGCTGAAGACCTGGCACGCGAGTGCGGCAAGACCGTGCTCGTACTCGACACCGTCACCGGCGGTGATGCCGAGCGCCTGTATGCGCGGCTGGGTTGGCAGCGCGTCGGATCGATTCCGGACTACGCGTTGTGGCCGCAAGGCGGTCTGTGCGCGACGACGTATTTCTACCGGCACGTGCAGGCGCGCTGAGGCACTGCGGCAGCGCCGACAATTGGCCATGCCTTCCACCGTCACCGAAACCTTGCCCAACGGCGTGCGCATCGTCGCACTGCCGACCTCCGCGCTGGCCACCGCCACCGTCGCCGTCTTCATCCGCAGCGGCAGCGCGCACGAACCCAAATTGATCAACGGCATCAGCCATGTCGTCGAGCACATGCTGTTCAAGGGCACGGCGACGCGCGATGCACGGCGCATCAACCTCGATGCCGAGTCGCTCGGCGCCGACGTCAATGCGCACACCGACCGCGACCACACCGCGTTCTACATGCGCGGACTGCCCGAGCACAGCGGCGAGTTCGCGCGCATGCTGGCCGATCTGGTGCTGCAACCGAGCTTTCCGGATGACGAGTTGCAGCGCGAGCGACAGGTGCTGCTGCAGGAGCTGACCGAGGACGAGGACGATCCGGTGTCCTCCGCGTACAAGCTGTTCGACGCCGCGTGTTGGGGGCTGCACCCGGCGGCGATGCCGGTCATCGGCAGCCGCGCGCGCGTCGAGCGGCTGACGCGTGACGACCTTGTGCAGTACGTGAAAGCGCAGTACCGCGGCGGCAACGTCGTCGTCGGCGCGGCCGGGCCGATCGATGGCGACGCCTTCGTGCGCGAGGGTGCCGCCGCGTTCGGCGCGTTGCCCGCGGGGGCGCCGAACGTCATCGCCGCGCCGGCCTACGTCGGCGGTGTGCGCACGCGCTCGCAAGCCGGGTCGAGCCAATCGCATGCGGTGCTCGGCGGCGTGATCGCGCCGCGCAGCCAGGCCAGCGTGCACGACGAAGCGGCCGCGGCACTGGCGGCTGCCGTGCTCGGCGAAGGCATGAGCTCGCCGCTGCTGCACGAGCTGCGCGAGCAGCGCGCGCTGGCGTATCACGTCAGCGCGTCGGCCGAGGCGATGGACATGTGCGGCCAGTTCATCATCGAAGCGTCGATGGCCCCGGAGCGCTTCGACGAATGCCTGCAAGCCGTGCTCGCGCTGTTGACGCAACACGCCGAGCGCATCGACGCGCAAGACCTCGCTCGCGCCCGCCGTCAACTGGCGGTACGCCGCTTGCGCACGCTGGAGAAACCGCTGCGGCAGATCGAAGACGCGGCGCTCGACCTGTTCTCGCACGGCCGGCTGCGCACGCACGAGGAGCGTCTGGCCGCGCTCGAAGGCGCCAGCAGCGAAGCGGTGCGCGGTGTCTTCGAGCGTCTGCTCGGCGCCGGGCTGTCGCTGGCGCTCACCGGCAGCGTCAAGCGCGCCGCGGGGCAGCGCGCGCGCGATGTGCTCGCCGCGGTGCGCGCCTAAGCAACTTCGGCGACTGCCCGCGACGCCGCGCGGCTCCACACCGCGCCGCCCTGCGACGCTTCGAGTTCGCGGCAACTGTCGACGAGCTTGATGACGTGGTCGTCGTCGCTGGCGATCGCGCGCGCCGTGATCTCGGTCCACGGCAGCACGCTGACCTGCAGCGGCGCGCCATGGTGATTGCGCGGCAGCGTTGCCCAGGCCGCAGCGGCCGCGCCGGCGTAGTGGCGCAACGCCGTCAGGCGGTCTGCCTCCGCCAACCACGGCAGCAACACGCGCACCGCATGCGCGCTCGTCACCAGGTGCAGCGTCGTGAACCCGGCGCGTGCGGCGTAGCGCTCGGCCGCGAGCATGGCCAGGCGCGGCAAGGTGATGTGCGCATCGACCCGCCAGCGCGCCAGCGCCGGCGCAAAGCGCGGGTGCGCGGCGGCCTGCGCCATCTGCTGCGCGATCAGCGGCGCGCCTTTCAGCTCGGCGCCGAGGTCGAGCGCGTTCAGCACCGCCGCGGTGTCGGCGTTGCTGCCGTCGCCATCGGCCGCGCCGCAGGCGAACCAGCGGCACGACCAGTAGGCCAGCGCATCGGCCAGCTCGTCGGCGTGGTTCGAGGTCAACGCGTAGGCCACACGCAGCGGCCCATGAAACGCCGCTGCGCCCGCGCCCTGCATCAAGGTCGGCAGCGCCTGTTCGAGCACCTCGGCCGCACCTTCATGGGCCATCCACTCGCGCCACAGCGTGCGGTACGCCGGCCACGCGCGCGGCTGGCCGAGCAGCGCGCGCCACGCTTGCCCGGCGGGCCAGGGCTCGGCCGGCGGCGCAGCGTGCAGCTTCTTCGCATAGCGCTTGGCGAACTCGGCCAGGCGCTCGTCGCTCGCGCCCAGGCGCGCCAACGCGGTCAGCGCCATCGGCAAGTGGTTCGACAAACTGCCGCCGTACTCGGCGTCCCAACGCGCGGCGTGCAGGAGTTGTGTGCGCAGGGCGGGCGAGTCGAGTGTTGCCATGACCTGAACCATAGCCGACGCCGCATCCAATGAAGGCGGCAGCGCGTAGGTAGGATCGCGCCCTTTGACGTGGGTGAAGATGCCGCCGCCTGTCGTTCGATCCTTGCTGCTGCTGTCGTTGTGCTGGCTGATGCCGAGCGCTCACGCCGCGCCGTTCACGCCCACCGATGACCGGCAGGTGCTCGAACGCGTGCCGGTGCGCGCCGGCAGCGCGCGTGCGCGCGAGCTGCTGGCGCTGCGCGAGGCAGTGCGGCGCGAGCCGCGCAACGCCGATGCCGCGGCACGGTTGGCGCAGCGCTGGGTCGAAGACGCGCTGGCCGAGGGCGATCCGCGCTACGTCGGCTATGCGCAGGCCGCGCTCGCGCCGTGGTGGACCGACGCCGCGCCGCCGCCGGTGGTGCGTGTGCAGCGCGCGGTCGTGCACGAGTACGAGCACCGCTTCGACGACGCGCTGGCGGACCTGTCGGCCGCCACCGCCGCCGAGCCCGAGAACGCGTCGGCGTGGGCGTGGCAGGCGGCGATCCACATGGTGCGCGCCGACTACGCCGCAGCGCGCAAGGCCTGCGAAGGTCTGGCGCCGCTGGCGACGCTGCTCACGGCGACGGCGTGCGAGGCCTACGTCGATTCGCTCACCGGCCGCGCCGCGCAGGCGGCCAGTGAGATCGGCGATGCGCTTGCGCTCGCCGACAAAGAGACATCGGCCGAAGAGCGTGTCTGGGCGCTGACGCGGCTGGCGGAAATCGAAGAGCGGCGAGGTGAGTTCGCTGCTGCCGAGGCCGCGTTCAAGCAAGCGCTGTCGTTGAACATCGCCGACGTGTACCTGCTCTCGGCCTACGCCGATTTCCTGCTCGACCGCGGCCGCGCTGCCGATGTGCTCACGCTGCTCAAGGACCGCGGCCGCGCCGACGTGCTGTTGCTGCGCCTGGTGCTGGCGGGCAAGTCAGCGAACGATTCGCGCGCCGTGAAGTGGGCCGACGAGTTATCGGCGCGCTTCGACGCCGCGCGCGCACGTGGCGACCGCACGCACGAGAAAGAAGAGTCGCGTTTCGCACTGGCTCTGCGCGGCGACGCCGCGCGCGCGCTTGCCCTGGCGCGCGCGAACCTCGAACAACAGCAGCGCGAGCCCGCCGACATGCGCGTGCTGCTCGAAGCGGCCCTGGCCACACGCTCGCCCGAAGCACGTCAGGCGGCGGCGCCGGCGCTGCAATGGCTCGAGACGAACAAGATCGAAAGTGTGGTCTTGCGCGCGCTCGCCGAGCGGGTGAAGGCCTTGCCATGAAGGCGCTGCTCACGCTGTTGCTCGCGCTGTGCCTGCCCACCGCCTGGGCCCACAAACCTTCCGACAGCTACCTCACGCTGACCGTCAAGGCCACGGCTACCGAAGGGCAGTGGGACATCGCGCTGCGCGACCTCGACTTCGCGCTCACGCTCGACGCCGACGGCAACGGCGAGATCACCTGGGGCGAAGTCCGTGCGCGCCATGCGGACATTGCCGCCTACGCCACGCAGCACTTGCGCGTCACGGCCGACGACAAGCCGTGCAGCATCGAAGTCGGCGCGCAGCAGATCGACGAACACACCGACGGCAGGTACTCGGTGCTGCCGCTGGCGCTGCGATGCGAGGTCGCGTCGCCGACCACGCTCGCACTGACCTACACGCTGTTCGCCGATCTCGACCCGCAGCACCGCGGCCTGCTGAACCTGAACGTGCGAGGCGCAGCACGCAGCGCCGTGCTCGGCCCGCAGCAGCCGACGCAAAGTTTTGATCTCGGTGAGGTCAACCGCTGGCGGCAGTTCGCCGACTACGTGCGCGAAGGCGTCTGGCACATCTGGATCGGCCTCGACCACATCCTCTTCCTGCTCTCGCTGCTGCTGCCGTCGGTGCTGGTCTGGCAGGCCGTGAAGAAAAAATGGCAGGCGGTCAGCAGCTTCAGCGAGGCTTTCATCGACGTGCTGAAGGTCGTCACCGCCTTCACCGTCGCGCACTCGATCACGCTGTCGCTGGCTGCACTCGGCGTTGTCGAGCTGCCGTCGCGCTGGGTCGAGTCGGTGATCGCAGCGTCGATCGTCGTCGCCGCGCTGAACAACATCTGGCCGCGCGTCGTCGGCCGCTTGTGGATGGTGGCCTTCGGCTTCGGCCTCGTGCACGGCTTCGGTTTCGCGTCGGTGCTGGCCGACCTCGGCCTGCCGCGCGACGCGCTGGTGCTCGCACTCGTCGGCTTCAACATCGGCGTCGAGCTCGGCCAGCTCGCCATCGTCATCGTCTTCCTGCCGCTGGCCTTTGCGCTGCGGCGCACCGCGTTGTATCGGCGCTGGGTGATGGTCGGTGGCTCGGCCGTCGTTGCGCTGCTGGCGGCAGTGTGGTTCGTCGAGCGGGCGTTCGAGGTCAAGCTGCTCGATCTTTGATTCAGCGTCCGACCTCGAACGCGTAGGTGAGGAACTGACTTTCCCACTGCGTTGCATCTGACGCTGCGAGCTTGAGTTCGGTGCCGCGCAACAGCCAGCGCCCCGGCAGCGGCAGCCGGGCGCTGATGCGGCCCTCGGCATCGGTGCGGTGCCACAGGCCGAGCGGTGACCGTTCGTTGACCAGCTCGACTGAAAAATCGGGCAGTGGCTTGCCGTTCTGCAATACCTGGAACACGGCGGTACTGCCGACTTTCAACGCGCCGCTCGGCGAGACGCGCAGCGCATCCATCGCCGTGCCGATGGTCTGCGCCGATGCGTCGGGCCCGAGGTCGATGCGCGCGCTCTTCGTGTAGCGCTCCTTGAACGGCAGGCCGCGCGCTTTCAGCTCGGACCACGCCGACAACACCGCAGCGCTCGGCCGGATCTCCTTGAAGTAAATCTCGATCTTGTCGGCCGGCAGCTCGATCTCGAACGGATCGAGTTGCACGAAGCAGGTCAGCGCGCCGGCTTTGGGCCGCAGCAGGGTTGCCTTGTCGGTGAAGCGCAGCTTGTCCAGCGCGCCCGGCGTGCCATCGGCGGTGATGCAGCCGCGCTTGGCGAAGAACTTGTCGTCGACGGCGATCTCGTTGACCGGGAAGCGGTTGCCGGTGCCGAGCGCGAGCACGCCGCCCGGCTGCGGCGCGAACCAGGTGTCGTGCGCATACACCGAGCCCGCGCATGCCAGGCCGAGCAGTACTGAGAAAAGTCTGTTCATGTTCAGAAGCGTACCTGCAACGTCAGCCGCGCGCTGCGCGGCTCGGCCGGGTGCACGTGGCGGTCGGCCACCGGCGCTGCTTCGCCCGGCAGTTGCGACTCGTAGAAGTACTGGATGTCGCTGACCTTTTTGTCCAGCAGGTTGAAGACGTCGAGCGTGGCTTCGATCTTCGGTGTGAACTGGTAGCCCAGGCGCAGGTTGGTCGTCGTCGAGGCGAACGAGCGCACGCTGTTGTCTTCGATCAACGCGCCGGGGCCGAGATGGCGCAGTTGCAGGCTCGCCGACCAGGGGCCGAGGTGGCGGATCGTCGCCGCGACGGAGGCAACCCGATCGATCGAGTTCGGGATGCGGTCGCCGTTCGTGAAGCGCGCATGGGTCCACGCCAGATCGGCGTCGAAGAGCAACCACGGCAAGGGGATCCAGCGGTTGTTCCACTCGATGCCCTTGCGCGTGGACGCGCCGCTGGCCTCGGTGGCACCGGCGTCGCCGACGTAGACGAGCTCGGAGTCGAAGTCGAGCTTCCACAGCGCGAGCGAGCTTTGCAGGCCGCTGATCGCTTCGGTGCGCGCACCGATCTCGAAGCCGCGCGAGGCGACGAGCGGCGGCACGGCGTCCACCGGGTCGCCGGTCTTCGGGTCGATCGCGGCCGTGGTGCCGCGCGCGTCGTTGCTGTGCAGGCCGCGGCCGGCGTTGAAGAAGAATTCGGTCTTGGCGAACGGGCCGGCGATCAGGCTCAACTTCGGCGAGAGCTGTGTGTCCGATGACGAGCCGCCGTTGGCCGCCAGCGTCAGCGCATCGACCTTGTTGCGCACATGATCCGCCCGCACGCCGACAACGCTGCGCAGCGCGTTCGGCACGATGTCGAAAGCGGTCTGTCCATAGACGCCGAGCAGCGTCTCGCGCACCTTGTCCTCGCGCACGGTGGCCGTGACCTGCCGCGCCACGCTGTCGAACAGGCCAACGCGCGCGCGGTCGTGGCGCAGCGAAACGCCGACCTCGCTCTTCGCCTCGAGGCTGCCGAGCTTGTGCTCGAAGCTCTGGCTGGCGTCGAGGCCGAAGATGCTGCGCTTGTCGGTCTGTTTGAACTGGTCGCCATCGGCCGGGCGTTCGAGCACGTAAGTGAAGTTGGAGTTCAGCTCGAGTTCGTAGCCGATGGCGTAGGCCGAAACCTTGCTGCGGCCGAACGCGCCGTCTGCATGCCATTCGCCGGACAGGCTGTACCGATGTGTGTCGCCGCCGGTCGTCGGGTCGAGCGAGTCGAAGCGGCCGATCAAACCGCTGTCGATCGCGCGCTGCGGCACCTGATCGGTCGCCGTCCAGCGTGACTTGTAGGCCATCACGCTCGCGCTCCAGCCGCGCGCGGCGGTGCCGCCTGACAGCGTGAAGACAGCGTTCTCCTTGCGCAGGTTTTCGTCCACGGTCCACGGGCCGTCGTTGCGCTGCACCTCCACCGCGCCGAGCAGCGCGATCTCGGGTGCCACGTTGAACGACGCGCCGCCGACCGCGCGCTTGAAGTTGCCTTCACCGAGCGTGAACTGCGCGAACGGCGCTTCGAACTGACGCAGGTAGACGATGTCGGCTGAGCCGGCCGAAGAAAAATCGCCGTTGCCTGCGAAGTACGGGCCCTTGCGGTACTCGATGCGTGACACCAATTCCGGCATCAGGAAGTTGAGGTCGGTGTAGCCCTGGCCATGGCCATGCGAAGGCATGTTGACCGGCATGCCGTTGATGCGCGTCGCGAAGTCGGTGCCGTGGTCGAGGTTGAAGCCGCGCAGGAAGTACTGATTGGCCTTGCCGTCACCCGAGTGCTGCGTGACGATGACGCCGGGCACGAACTCGAGCACCTCGCCGGGGCGCAGCGCGGGGCGGCTCTTCAGCAGCTCGCGGTTGATCACGCCTTGCGAGGCGGCATCGCTGCTGCCGACGGCGTTGTCGTAATGGCCGGTGATGGTGATCGATTGGGTGGAAGGTTGGGCGTGGGCACTGAGGCAGGCGCACGCAGCAGCCAAAGCCAGGCTGGCGCGCCGAAACGGCGGATGCATGTGGAGGAACTCCTGCGAACAAAAGCTGAGTCGCCGCGCGCTTGGTGCGCGGCTCATGGTGTGACCCACTCAGCGCAGGTTCGGCGGTCTCAACAGCAAGCCAGGTATGAAGCAGCCACAGGCCCATGCGCGTGCGGCGCGCATGACGGAGCGCTGCGCTTGCGCCGTGAAACGCCAATGGCCCAGCGCCATCAGCGCCAGCGCGGCGACGAGGGCGAACGCAGCGGCGTCGAAGGCGGGCTCGACCGCTGCGACGGCGAGCACGCTGCCGTCGGCTGCCGCGTGATGATGGCGCTGCGCGCCGTCATGGTGATGACGGTCATCATGCAGCGCCGCCGCGGCGTGACGGTGCAGCGGCCCGAAGCCCAGTGCCTGCGCCGCGGCGACACCCTGCACGAGCACGATCGCGGCCAGCCACACCGCGAGCAGCCGCATCAGATCGGCGGCGGTGGAGCGCGGGGGCGGGGCGAGCGTTATCACGGTGCGCATCGTAGAGGTGGATACGCAGCGTGTCACCTGCTGGATGCAAGCGCCTTTTCGAGCGCATCGACGAACAGCCTAGCCACATCGACGCCGGCCTGCTGCGTGATCTCCTGAAACCCCGTCGGGCTGGTGACGTTGATCTCGGTCAGGCTGTCGCCGATGACGTCGATGCCCATCATCAACAACCCGCGCGGCGCGAGCACGCGGCCGATGCCGCGCGCGATCTCGGCGTCGCGCGTCGACAGCTTCTGCGCCACGCCCTTGCCGCCGGCCGCGAGGTTGCCGCGGATCTCGCTGCCCTGCGGAATGCGCGCCAGGCAATACGGCACCGGCTCGCCGCCGATGACGACGATGCGCTTGTCGCCCTTGCTGATCTCGGTCAGGTACTTCTGCGCCATCACCGTCACCGCGCCATGCTGGTTCAGCGTCTCGATGATCGAGCCGAGGTTCAGACCGTCGGCGCCGACGCGGAAGATGCCCATGCCGCCCATGCCGTCGAGCGGCTTCAGGATGATGTCGCGTTGCTCGGCATGAAAGGCGCGGATGGCCTGGGCGTCGCGCGTCACCAGGGTCGGCGCGATGAACTGTGGAAATTCGAGGATCGCGAGTTTTTCCGGGTGCTCGCGCAGCGCTGAAGGTTGGTTAAAAACGCGCGCGCCTTCGCGCCCGGCCTGCGACAAGAGATGCGTGGCGTAGAAAAACTCGCTGTCGAAGGGCGGATCCTTGCGCATCAGCACCGCGCCGGTATCGGCCAGTGCGAGGTCCGCGGATTCTTCGACCGTAAACCATGCGTGCTCGTCGCCGGTGAGCACGATGCGGCGTGCGCCTTGCGCGGCGACGCGCCGGCCCCGCCGCCACAGCAGTTGCGACACCTCGCAGGCCCACAGCGTGTGGCCGCGGCGTGCGGCCTCGCGCATCATCGCGAAGGTCGAATCCTTGTAGGTTTTGAACGACTCGAGCGGGTCGGCCACGAAGAGCAGGGACGTCATCAGCGGGAACCTCCAGGGCGCCACTGTTGCACAAGCAGCGCGAAGGCGCCGGCGACCACGCCCCAGAACGCCGAGCCCACGCCGCCGAGCGACACGCCCGACAGCGTGACCAGGAAGGTCAGGCCGGCGGCATCGCGGTGGCGCTCGTCTTTCAGGGCCGCGGCCAGGCCGCCGCTGATGGTGCCCAGCAGCGCCAGCCCGGCCACGGCCAGCACCAGTTCGCGCGGGAAAGC
>CADEEN010000088.1 GCA_902826345.1 uncultured Burkholderiales bacterium
GAACTCGGGCGACGAGACCATGTGCACGATGACGCCGTTGGTGTCGGTCAGCACGACGGCGGACTCGGCGTCGCCGAGCTGCTGGTACAGCGTCGTCATCTCGTAGCGCGCGCAGGCGATGACGTCGGCGCAGCGCGCGCGGTGCTCTTCGAGCTCGACGCGGGCCAGGAACGACGGCGTGCGCGGCTTGTCCGGATGCAGCTGGTAGTCGTTCAGGCAGCGCCGCCAGGATTCGGCGACGACGTCCTTGGCCGGTTCGTGCAGACCGCCGCGCACGACCTCGAAGATGCGGTCGGTGTGGCGGTGACCGTCGTGCAGGGTCAATGACATGGGATCCTTCGGCTGTCGATCTGCTGCTGGCGCGGGCGCTATCCTGCTCGCCATCGGCACGCCGCGCACCGGGTGAAACACCGTGGACGATGCCACGGCGGGCCTGCATCTTGCAACTGATCGTGACCGGCCGCCAGCGCCACGAGGGATACCACTTGATTTCGACCAGACAACAAGTCGTGGCGCCCGCCACTGCGGCCGAGCCGCTCGACCTGATCTTCATCGAAGGCCTGGTCGGCCAGACGGTGATCGGCATCCATGCCAGCGAGTTGCACCGGCCGCAGCCGCTGGTGATCGACGTGCATGCCGGCCTGCCGCGGGCCCGTGCCTGCGACACCGACCGCATCGGCGACACGATCGACTACGGCGTCGTCCGCGAGCGCCTGCACCGGCTCTTGGCCGAGCACCGGCTGACGCTGCTCGAAGCCTTCGCCGAGGCGGTGGCCGACATCCTGCTCGACGAGTTCAACGCGGCCTGGGTGCGCGTCAAGGTCGTCAAGCCGAACAAGTTCGACGACGTGGCTGCCGTCGGCGTGCAGATCGAGCGCCTCGCGGCAACAACCTCTCGCGCCAGCCATGCCACGGTGCTGCACCTGATCGGCAGCGGCATGGTGCCGGGTCGCTGAGAAAAAAGAGCCAGCCGAAGATCCCCGGCTGGCTCTTGTCAAGCAGCGTCCCGCCAAGGACGCCGCTGCTCCTGAACTCAGTTCGCGGCGAACGGATGGGCGGCCGAGCCCTTCTTGGCGACCACTTCGGCAGCGGTAGGCGAGCCGGCGACGGCGCGCTTGATCGACTCCTTGACCGCCTGGTAGTTGTAGTCCTGGATCTTCTTGTCGTCGGCGGCCAGCCAGTGGATGAAGACGCCGACGCAGACGAACAGATTGTCGGCCTCGTCCTTCGGGATCGTGCCGTCTTCGACGCAATCGGCCACCGCCATCGCCACCGCGCGCTGCGCCGGGCCGAACATCTGCACCGCCTGTTTGGCGCCCTTGATGGTGACCTTGTTGAACATCACCGTGGCCGGCTTGGTCAGCAGGTTGGGCGCAACCACCGCCAGCAGCGAGGTGAAGCCGTCCTTGTTGTTGGTCAGCGCGTTGGCGAATGCCGTTTCGACAGGGCTGCCGCGCGGGCCGATGATGAGGTCGATGTGCGCAACTTCGTTGCCGTCACCGACGAGCGACTCACCGACCATCATGCGATCGATCTTTGCCATGGCTGTTTTATCTCCTGGGTTGCGGTTCTCGAGAGTCCGATGGACACGCGCTGCGACACAGCGCTCGGCGGGAGGTATCACGATCCATGCCACGGCCGGCTGATCGCGGCGCGGGGATTACCCGGTGTCGGCGCGCGCGTCGGTCAAAAGCGCCAGCATCAGCGCCGCCACCGTCAGATCGGCCGTGGTGCCGGGGTTGATGGCGGCGGATTTGAGCGCCTCATCCCATGATGCGAAGGCCGATGTTTCGTCGAGCACCGCGCCCGCCTCGGCCTGCGCCAACCAGCGCTGCGCCGCGCTCATGACAGTCTGTGCCACGGCCTCGCCGTGTTTTCGAACAATGTGTGAATCGGGCAGACGGGCCAGCAGGGCCAGGAAAACGCGCTGCACGTTGGCCGCCGTGACCTCGCCCGGCGGCAAATGCGGCAGCGCAATCTCGAACAGTTCGGCAAAGCCCGTGGCGTACTGGCGCGCGATGTTGTCGCGGCCCGCCGCCAGCGACATCGCCTCGCGCAGGCCGACCCTCGGTGGGCGGCGCACATCTTCTTCCGGCGCATCGCCGAGGCCGCCGGGTTGCACGAAGGCAATCGCGCGGTAGGCGGCGGCCGCGTCGTCACGGTCGAGATCGGCGAGCACGGCTTCGAGCGCGGAGCGCAGATCGGCGCCGGGCGATCGCTCGGCCGCCGCGGCGATCGGCGCGCACAGCAGCACGATGCCGAGGTTGGTGTTGCAACCGGCTGCCGCCCAGCTGGCGGCCACCGCCGCTTCGATGCGCTGGCCCACGCGCTGCCGCGTCGCGCACAGCGGCTCGGCAGCCGCTTGCGCACTGGCGATGAACTGCGCGGCGGTCATGCCGTGGCCGGGCGAGGCGAGGCTGACGTTGCCCGGCTTGCGCACCGCCACGTCGAGCTCGCAGGCGCGCAGGAAGGCCTGCTGCGCCCGCAGCGTCATGCGCGGCGCGCAGAGGCGCACGCGGCGAGTTTGCGCTCGAAGAGATCGGCGACGATCGCGCGCGCGATGTTGAAAGCGCTGACGCGCTGCAGGCCCTGCCATGCCGCCACGCCGTTGACCTCGATCACCTGGATCGGCGCGCCGTGCGCCGACGGCATCAGGTCGACGCCGGCGTAGTCCATGTCGAGCGCCTGCGACGCGCGCTCGGCCAGCGATGCCAGTTCGGGCGTCAAGGCCGCTGCCTCGCAGCGCGCGCCCTGCGCGACGTTGTGAATCCAGTGCTCGCTGATGCGCCGCATCGCGCTCACCGCACGGCCGCCGACGACCAGCACGCGCCAATCGAAGCCGGGCTTCGTGACGGGTTCGATGAAGCGCTGCAAGTACGCCAGCCCGGCTTCGAGCGCGGACAGCGGCTGATGCACGCCGTCAACGAGGCCGACGCGCTGCAAGCCCTTGCCCTGCGAACCGAACAGCGGTTTGAGAACCAGCGCATGCCCCGCGGCGCTCTCGCGCGTGACGATGCGCTGCGCTTCGGCGGGTGACTCCGTCGCCCAGGTCGGCGGCGCCGGCACGCGCGCGGCGTGCAGCAGCAGGCTGGTCATCGACTTGTCGACGCTGCGCTCGATGGCGCGCGCATCGTTGTACACCGGCACGCCGAGTTCGCGCAGCGCGTGCAGCACGCCCAGGCGCTTGGTCACCTGCTCGAAGCTGCCGCCGGCGATGCCGCGCACCAGCACGGCATCGGGCAGCTCGCGGCCGAAGCCGGGCAACGCCAGGCCGTGCCACGACAGGGCGGTGTCGATGCGGCAATCGGCCAGATCGACGCAGCGGCCGACGGCGCCGCGCTCGCGCAGCGCGGCCTGCAACTGGCGCGTGTGCCAGCCGACCTCATCGGTCATGAGCGCAACGCGAGTCAGTTCAACCACCACTTCTGCAACAGCGCGATGTCGACGCCACCTGCGTGAAAGCTGCTGCCGCTGTCGAGGTTGCTGACCCAGACCTCGGCCGGCGCGAACAGCGCGGGATCTATTCTGTAGAAGTCGTGCTCGACGGCTTTGAAGATGTCGGCGAACGACTTGCCGAAATCGCGCGAGTTGCTCGACGGCAGTCGTTCGGCGAGCGTGCGTGCCGCGTCGTCGCTGCCGCGAACGCTCAAGTGCACGCGACCGCCGTAGAGGATCGCATCGTTCGTGCGGCCCATCGCCTGCACGCCGTCGGGGCTCGGCGCGGGCAGCGGCGCGCTGGCGCTGCCATCGACGATGTGCGTCAAGTCGAAGTGCAGTTCGTGCGCCTTGTGCAGCGCCACTTCGAGCACGCGCGCCACCACTTGCGTCGTACCGGCCAGGCTCGTCGTCGGCGTGAGCACGATGGTCAATGCGTCGGGCGCGAGCGCGCAGTCACGCAAGACCTTGTCGATCACCACGCGCGGCGGCGGCTTGTCGACTTCGAGCACCAGCACGCCGTGCGCCGCGCGATCGCGGTAGCCGAGTTCGGCGAACAGCGGCTCCTTGCAGGCCAGCGCGCGCGCCGGGCCCGAGCCGAGGGCGAAGAATTTCTTGCCTCCCGTTTCTTCCTTGCTCGCCGACAAGCTCCAGCCGGCGTACTGGCTGGCCAGGCAGGCCAGCACCGGTTGCGAGCTGCTGACCTCGAGCCAGGTCGGCCAGCCGTCGCCACTGCGCAGACGCACCACGCCGAAGCCGCCCATGCAGATCTCGCCGACGAGCAGGCCGGCGGCGATGCAACCCGGCGCAGCGATGCCGGCATCGACGATGCACACGCCGCTCGGGTCGGCTTGCACCTGCACGCCGAGCGCTGCGGCCTCGCGCAGCAGGCGTTCGACAAGCGGTCGCGCGTTGGCGTTGACGCTGTGGACAGAGGCGAGCACCGTCATTCGAACGTCTCCAACGCGCCGAGCAGCGCGTCGGCGCGCTGCTGCAACTGCTCCTGGACCGCGGCGATGTCCTCACCGGCGGCGCTGACGCTGCACAGCGGCGCGTGGGCGCGAAAGCTCGCGGCGCGGGCCGGCACGTCGTGAACCTGCGGCTGCGCAGCCAGCCAGTGCGCGGCGGCAGGGCCGAGCATCAGGTCGCGCCGCGCGTAGACAACCGCCAGGCCGCGCGGCAGCAACGCCGGCATCGTCGGCAGGAGATCGAGCCCACCGCCATCGCACGCCCGCAACTGCGCCTCGATCACGGGCAAGCCATGCGCGGCGTAGAGGTCGATGCTCGCCGGCGGGCGCGGGTTGATTTCGAGCACCTCGACGCGCGGCCCCGGCTCGCGCAGCAAAAAGTCGAGGCTGCACAGACCGCGCAGACCGAAGGTGCCGACCAGTGCCTGCAACGCCGCCGTCACCTGCAACTGCACGGCATCCGACATCGGCAGCGGGCCGATGACACCGCGCCACGCAAACGGCGCGTGGCCGATCTCGCGCGAGAGCTGCAGGTTGCAGCCGAGCATGCGCGCGCGCTGCCCATCGGCGATGAAGGTGGCCGACATCGGCGCGCCGTCGTGCCAGCGTTGCAGGTACTGCGTGGCGCCGAGCGCATCGTCGCTCGCCTGCTCGGCGCGCTGCACCTGCCAGCCGCCGCAACCGGCAAAGTCCTTGCGCAGCCAGCCGCGCGCGTCGTCCGGCCTGTCGTAACGCACCGGCGGGTGGGCGACGCCGTGCGCATCGAGCGCGCCGAAGAAGGCGTGCGGGTCGCGCACGCGGCGCACGGCGGCGGCGCCGTTGCCGACGAGCGGCAAGCGGCGGTTGCCGGCGGCCAGCAGCTCGGGCTGGCCTTCGAAGCCGCTGCCGGCGATCCAGCCCTGCGCCTCGTCGTTGCGCGCGATCTGCTCGAGTGCACCCTGCAGCAGCACGCTGTCGATCTGCAGCGATTGCGGCGCGCCGACCGACTGCCAGCGCGTCGCGGCACGGGTGGTGTCGACATCGCCGAAAACGTCGAGCGCGATCACGGCAAAACCTTCGCGCGCCGCCGCCTCGGCCAGCGCGCGCGCCGAGATCGAAGCGACGGCGATGCGCTTCACGCGGCCTTCGGCGAGCTCGGCTCGGCGAGCACCGCGCGCGCCATCGCCAGCGCTTCGGCCACGCCCTGCGTCACCGGTTTGTCGGCTTCACGCATCTGCACCAGCAAGCGCTGCTGCGTCTGGTACTTGACGTTGCCGATGGCCAAAGCGCCGATGCCGACGGCACTGCTGCCGGTCAGCGGCTTGGCATCGTCCATCACGCCGAGGCCGGCGATGCCTTCCGGCGGCACGGCGTTGACGTCGGCGGCGACTTTGAGTTGCGCGGCTGCCGCGAGCTCCTGCACGCCGAGCACCTGCACACCGGCCGTGGCACAGGCCAGCACGACGTCGGCGGCGGCGAGCAGGTCGCGATCGGCCGACGCGCCACCGCGCAATGCCACGCCGAAGCGCGCGCCCGTGTCGCGTGCGGCCTGCTCCGACGACGGCGCGCTGCGCCCGGCCAAGGTCACGTCGGCGCCGAGCTGTGCTGCCATGACGCCGGCAATGCGCCCCACCGGGCCGGTACCGCCGACGATCAACACACGCCGCTGCGCCAGGCCGGCGCCGTGCAAGCGCAGCAGCGCGGCATCGACCGAAGCGACCATCGCCGCCGCCGTGGTGAAGGCGCCGCTCGGGTCGGCCATCAGCGAGACGACGAAGGGCTTGAACATCGCCGCGCGCGCCTTGTCGGCCATGTCCTGCGCCAGCATCACATCGCGCCCGCCGATGAAGATGCCGCTGCGCCGCGCGCCCTTGGGGCCGCGCGAGAAGATCGTGTCCTGCGTCATCGCGGCGATGCTGTCGGCGTCGACCTCGGCATAGGGCACGATGATCTGCCAGCCGGCGTCGGCCGCCATGTTGACGTCGAACGGGCTCATCTGCTTGCCCGGGGTGAACATGTGCAGGACGTAGGGGCGTTCCATGTGAAGTGCTTTCGATGGACCGTTTCAGCGTGAACGCGCATCGCGCAACACCGCGCCGCGGTTGCGCGCCGCGACGATGCGCACATCGAGCGCCGGGTCGACGACGCCGGCCGCGCGGGCTGCCAGCAGCAACGCTTCGGCGCTGGATTGTGACGGCAGGATCGCAAAGCCCGTCGGGCCCCACGAACTCTGGCCGATCGCGGCGCGCGCCGCCTGCACCTCGCCGTCCAACTCGACGCCGCCGAGCCACTGCAGCAGCCGGCCGACGGCAGCGCTGGTGAACGCGCGGCCGTGCTGCGCCGGCGCAAAGTGTTCGCCGAGCAGCCGCTGCACCTGCGTCACGCCGGCAGCAAAGGCAGCGAACTCACCCAGCGCCGCGCCGGGCAGCACGCGCATCAGCACCTGATGGCAGATGTCTGCGGCGGCCGCGGGCGCGAGCGGCGGCAACTCGACCAGCGCCCGTCTTTCGTCGCCGCCCGACAGGCCTTGCGCGCGCGCGTCCTGCACCAGCACGACGCGCCATGCCGAAGGCAGATCGACGCGCGACAGCAGCGGCGCCGGCCGCCCGTCGGCGCCGGGGCCACCGTCGACGAGCAGCCCGCCATGGTCGAAGCCGGCGATGCCGACGCCCGAGCGCAAGCCGCGCCCCAGCCACGAGGCCAGCGTGGCGCTCTTCGCATCGAGGCCGTGCCAGCGCGCGAACGCCGTGCCGATGGCCAGCGCCAGCTGCGTGCCCGAGCCGAGGCCGGCGTGCGGCGGCAGCACTTGCGACAGGCGCAAGCGCAGCGGCTCGCGGCGGCCGGTGTGCTCGCGCAGGCGCTGCACGCAGGCCTCAGCGCGCGCGACTTCGAGCTGCACGGCCGGTGTTGCAGCGACGATATCGTCGTCATCGCTGCCGCCGATCGACACCTGCGTCGCCGGCCCGTCGATCACCAGGCCGAAGCTGCCGAAGCGGCGGCCGAGCGTGCCCGAGGGGTCGAGAAAGCCCAGGTGCAGGCGCGCCGGCGCATCGACCGACACGACGGCGTCGGTGTCGGGATTCATCGTCGATGGCGACAGGGCGGGCATGGCGTGGCGTCGAGTATGGCGCTGCAAGCAAGCGGCGTTCCGCCGTCAGCGCCAAGCTCGAGAGAAGGTCTTTGCCGAGACTGTGCCGCGCAAGGCACAGTCTGTCAGCCCACCATCTCTAGTCGTATTTCAAGTACTTGAAACGCGGATCGTCCGGCGTGCCTTCGAGCACGGCGCCCTCCTCGCCGCCGGGTTGCCACATCAGCACCTCCTCGATCTTGCGCGCCAGCGCAAAGTCCTTGTCGGTGATGCCCTTGGCGGCGTGGTTCATCAGCTTGACGGTGACGAAGGCATACGAGACCGTGAGGTCCGGGTGATGCCACGCCGCTTCGGCCAGGTGGCCGACCGTGTTGACGACCATCAGCGTCGCCTTCCAGCCGCTGGTCTTGTACTTGCGGCGGATCCAGCCGTCTTCGAACGTCCACTTCGGCAGTTCGGCGGCCAGGCGCACTGCAACTTCTTCAGCGGCGTAGACCTCGTCGGCGGTTTTCTTGCGCCATTGCGTCATCGTCGTCTCCAAAGGAACACGGGCCACGTCATCACTGACGTAGCCCGTGGGTATCGATGGTCGGGACGGCGGGATTCGAACTCGCGACCCCTTGCACCCCATGCAAGTGCGCTACCAGGCTGCGCTACGCCCCGAGAGAGGTCGCGAGTATAGGCTCAGTCGCCGAGCAGTTCTCGCAGTGCGAGCAGCTCAACGCGAACCTGCCCCGGCGACAGCTCGGTCACTTCGGGCAACGGCAGCGGCGGCTCTGGCGCGTCGGCCTCGTGATCGACGCCGTTGCCCGCGCCGGTTTCTTCAGCGGCGCTGCCGTTGCCGTTGCGTCGTTCGGCCACCGCGGCATCGCCCAGTTGATTGCGAGCACCGCTGATGGTGAAGCCCTGCTCGTACAACAGGTCGCGGATGCGGCGGATCAGCAGCACCTCGTGGTGCTGGTAGTAGCGGCGGTTGCCGCGCCGCTTCATCGGCTTCAACTGCGTGAACTCCTGCTCCCAGTAGCGCAGCACGTACGGTTTGACGCGGCACAACTCCGCCACCTCACCGATCGTGAAGTAGCGTTTGGCCGGAATCTGGGGGAGAGCTTTCTCCAAGGAAATCAAGGGGTTTCAGCGCGAAAGCTGAGAATCTACTCGAACTCTTCCTCGGCTGACGTTTCGCCTTGAACCAGGCTCTTCAATTTGTGGCTGGCGTGAAATGTGACCACATTTCGGGCGGTGATCGGGATTGCTTCGCCGGTGCGCGGGTTGCGCCCCGGCCGCGGCGCCTTGCGCCGGATGTTGAAGTTGCCGAAGCTGGTGAGCTTCACGTCCTGACCGCCCACCAGGGCGTCGTGCAGGATGTCGAAGAAGGCTTCGACCATGTCCTTGGACTCGCGCTTGTTCAGGCCGAGCTGGTCGAACAGCAGTTCGGACAGTTCGGCCTTGGTCAGCGTCGGCGTCTCGATCGACGGCAGGATGACGGGCTTGGGCACGGTGTTCATGTGGTGTCCTGCCGGCTGATCAGGTTCGCAAGCGAGCGCCGAGGCGCGCGCTTGCGCGCTCGATCGCTTGCTGTTTCGCGGCCTCGATGCGCTCGTCGGTGAGCGTGGCTTCGTTGTCGCGCAACTCGAGCCGCACGGCCATGCTGCGCTCGTGGCCCTCTGCGGCCTTGGGCTTGTAGAGATCGAACAAGTGCGCTGAACGAACGAGGCCGCCGGCATCGTCCTCGAGCGCGGCGATCAAGGCGTCGTGTGTCACGCCATCGCCCACCACCAATGCCACGTCGCGCAGCACCGACTGCTGTCGGGGCAGCGGCGTTGCCGTGGGCACCGGGCTTTGCAGCAGCGCGTCCAGATCGAGTTCGAAGACGACAGGCGCCGTTGAAAGTTCATAGCCCTGGCACCAGCGCGGATGCAATTCGCCGATCCAGCCGATGACCTGATCGTTGACATCCACACGTGCACTGCGGCCGGGGTGCAAGGCCGGATGCTCGGCGGCCACGAAGCGCGGCTGCAGCGGCGCCAGCAGCGCTTGGACATCGCCCTTGGCATCGAAGAAGTCGACGATCCGCTCGGGCTCACCCCACTGCAGCGCGTCGGCAGGGCCGTATGCGAGCGCAGCCAAGCGCATCGGCTGATCGATGCCGGCGACCGTGACCTCGCCGTCGGGCACCGCCGCGTTGCGCCGGTAGACGCGGCCGACTTCGAAGATGCGAACGCGCGGCGCGCGATGCGCAAGGTTGCGCCGCAGCGTGTTGACGAGGCTGCCGATCAGGCTCGATCGCATCACGGCATGCTGCGCGGCGATCGGGTTCAACACCCGGATCGGATCGGCATTGCCCGCCAGCTCACGCTCCCAGCGCTCTTCGACAAAGCTGTAGGCGATCGTCTCCTGATAGCCCTGCGCGGCCAGCGCTCGGCGCACGGTAAACACGCTGCGCTGCGATTCCGGCCGCGCGCGGGCGGTGATGGGGGCCAGCGGCGCGTTGACGGGCAGCGTGTCGTAGCCGTGAACGCGGATCACCTCTTCGATCAGGTCCTCTTCGATGTTCAGATCGAAACGCCAAGACGGCGGCGTGACGGTGATCGTGCCTTCGCCTTGCGTGTGCTCGAAGTGCAGACGTTGCATCACATCGGCGCATTGCGCCTGCGTCAGCGGCATGCCGATGACCTTGGCGGCGCGTGCGATGCGCAGCGTTACGGGCGGACGTTGCGGCATGTCAGGCTGCTGGTCGTCCATCGGGCCGGCCTTACCGTCGCAAATGTCGATGATCAGTTGCGTGATGCGCTCGATGTGCTCCACCGTGCCCACCGGATCGACGCCGCGCTCGAAGCGGTGGCCGGCATCGGTGGAGAAGGCGTAGCGTCGCGAGCCGCCCATCACCGCTTCAGGCCACCAGAACGCGGCTTCGACATAGACGTTCTTCGTGTCGTCGCTCACCGCAGTGTGGTCGCCGCCCATGATGCCGGCCAGCGACTCGACCGCGTTCGCATCGGCGATCACGCCGACCTGCTCGTCGAGCTCGACCGTGTTGCCGTTGAGCAGCTTCAGCGACTCGCCCTTCTTGGCCCAGCGCACGATGAGTTCGCGATCGATCTTGTCGAGATCGAAAATGTGCGACGGCCTCCCGTACTCGAACATCACGTAGTTCGAGATGTCGACAAGCGCCGTCACGCTGCGCTGACCGCAGCGCGCCAGGCGATCAACCATCCATTGCGGCGTCTTGGCTTTCGGGTTGACGCCACGCACGATGCGGCCGGAGAAGCGGCCGCACAGATCGGTGGCTTCGATGCGCACCGGCAGCTTGTCGTCATGCGCTGTCTTCACCGGCGCAAACGCCGGCGTGTTCAGCGGCGCGCCGGTCAGCGCCGACAACTCGCGCGCGATGCCGTAGATCGACAGGCAATGGCCGAGGTTGGGCGTCAACTTCAGCGTCAGCAGATGGTCGTCGAGCGCCAGCGTATTGCGCACGTCTTCGCCCAGCGGTGCATCGCTCGGCAGTTCGAGCAAGCCGCCGTGGTCATCGGACAGCTTCAGCTCGCGCGCCGAGCACAACATGCCGAAGCTCTCGACACCGCGCAGCTTGCCGACGCCGATCTTGAACGGCTTGCCATCGTCCCCGGGCGGCAACTCGGCGCCGACCAGCGCCAGCGGCACGCGAATGCCTACGCGCGCATTCGGCGCACCGCAGACGATCTGCAGCGGGCCGTCCTTCGAGTGCTTGCCGGCATCGACGCGACAGACGCGCAGCTTGTCGGCATTCGGGTGCGGCTCGGCCTCGACGATCTCGGCGACGACGATGCCCGCGAACGGCGGCGCGACCGCCCGCATCTCTTCGACCTCCATGCCCGACATCGTCAGCAGGTCGGCAAGTTGTTGGCTCGAGAGCGGCGGGTTGCAGAACTCGCGCAGCCAGCTTTCAGGGAATTGCATCGCGGGGTGCTCTTACTTGAATTGCGACAGGAAGCGCAGGTCGTTCTCGAAGAACAGCCGCAGGTCGTTCACGCCGTAGCGCAGCATCGCCAGCCGGTCGATGCCGGAGCCGAAGGCAAAGCCGATCATCCGCTCGGGATCGAAGCCCATGTTGCGCACGACTTGCGGGTGCACTTGGCCCGAGCCCGACACTTCAAGCCAGCGGCCGGCCAGCGGCCCGGTTTCGAAGCGCACGTCGATCTCGGCGCTCGGTTCGGTGAAGGGGAAGTAGCTCGGCCTGAAGCGCAACTGCAGCTGGTCGGTTTCGAAGAACGCCTTCATGAACTCCAGGTACATCACCTTCAGATCCTTGAAGCTGACGTTCTCTCCCAGCCACAGGCCTTCCACCTGATGGAACATCGGCGAGTGCGTGGCGTCGCTGTCGACGCGATAGGTGCGGCCCGGCGCGATGACGCGAATGTCGGGCATCAGGTCGACGCCCGCATGTTTCTTGGCATGCGCACGTGCATAACGAACCTGCATCGGGCTCGTGTGCGGGCGCAGGTTCAGCCAGCGGCCTTCGCCGTCCTTCATGTCGACGTAGAACGTGTCCTGCATCGACCGTGCCGGATGGTTCTCCGGGTTGTTGAGCGCTGTGAAGCTCATCCAGTCGGTTTCGATTTCGGGACCGTCCGCCACGTCGAAACCCATCGAGCCGAAGATCGCCTCGATGCGTTCCATCGTTCGGGCGATCGGGTGCAGCCCACCGACGCCGCGCTGGCGACCGGGCAGCGTCACGTCGAGGGCCTCGGCCTTGAGTTGCGCATCAAGCGCAGCCGACGCCAACGCCTCACGCGCCGACTCCAGCGCGGCTTCGATCTGTTGCTTGGTGGCGTTGATCTGCGCGCCGCGCGTTTTCTTCTCTTCGACCGACAACGTGCCGAGCGCCTTCAGCAACTCGGTCACACGCCCGGTCTTGCCGAGGTAGCGCGCCTTGGCGTTTTCCAGGTCGGCCGATGTGGCGGCCGCCGCGAAATCGGATCGCGCGGTGCTCACCAGGTTATCGAGATCGCTCATCGTGATGCAAAACG
>CADEEN010000089.1:0-6241 GCA_902826345.1 uncultured Burkholderiales bacterium
TCGAGCGACGTGCTCGTGCTGCGCAGCGCGGCGGTCGATCGGCTGACCTACCTGCAGCGGCCCGATCTCGGCCGGCAGCTGGACACCGACAGCCGCGAGTTGCTGTCGCAACGCGCGCCGTCACCGCCGGACTGCGACCTCGCGTTCGTCATCGCCAACGGCCTGTCCGCGCTGGCCGTGGCCACGCATGCGCGGCCGCTGCTCGAACGCGTGCTGCCTACGTTGCGGTCCGCAGGCTGGACGATCGCGCCGCTGGCCGTCGCCCTGCAGGGCCGCGTCGCCATCGGCGACGAGATCGGCCGCTCGCTCGGTGCGCGCCTGGTGGCCGTGCTGATCGGTGAGCGCCCGGGCCCGAGTTCACCGGACAGCATGGGCATCTGTCTGACGTGGAGCCCGGCGCCGGGGCTGACCGATGCGAGCCGCAACTGCATCTCCAACATCCGCCCGGCTGGCCTGGGCTACGAGTTGGCAGCGCACAAGCTGCGCTGCCTGTTGGGTCAGGCGCGGCGGCGGCGGCTGACGGGCGTTGCACTGAAGGATGAAGCGGACGCACCCGCCGTCGCGGGCGCGGATGCCGGCAACTTTCTGCTGCCGCCCGCCTTCAGCGGCTGACATCGACGGCACGCTTGCGCGCCAGCGCCACCTTGTGCAGCAGCTCGATCAGCATCGCGCGTTCGGCGAGGCTGAGCGCGGCCAGCACGGCGGCTTCGCCGTCCTGCAGCCGTTTCGTCGCCTCGCGCACGAGCTTCGCCCCCATGGCCGACACGCGAATGTGCTGCAGCCGCGCGTCGGTGCGGCTGCGGCTGCGCAGCACCAGACCGCGCGACTGCAAGCGCTCGATCCAGACGGCGATGTTGGGCGGCGTCACGGCCAGGCCGCGCGCGAGCTGGCGCGCGGTGACCTCGGGGTTGGCGTCGATCAACGCCAGCATCGTGTACTCGACCGGCCGCAAGCGGCTCTTCTTGCCGACCGCGGCAGCGAAGACCTGCGTCGTCACGATCGAGGCCTGCGCCAATTGGTAGCCGATCACGCCGTGCAGGCCGGCTTCGGCCAGGCGGGCTTGCGGCGTGCGTTCAGCGGCGGCGGCATCGGCAGGGCGGCGGGGCATGACCGCGATTCTGTCAGCGACTCCGCCGCCCTGGAAAACCCGCTGTCCGCCGGTCGAGATCGATAAGTATCCTAACTATCGAGTCGGCGCGCTGCGATCGACGCCACTTCACAGGAGACACCATGAATCCGAAGTCGATGCCGAAGTCGATGCGCTGCGCCGCCGTGGCCGCGTTCGGCGCGGCGCTGGTCACCGCTGCCGTGGCCGACAACGGCCGCCACCGTGAGCACCTGCCGCAACTCACGCCGGCGCAGCCGGCGCCGCTGCTCGGCACCTGCGAAGCGCTGTCCGGCGCGCTCGCCGCGCTGGCCAACACCACCATCACCGCCACGACGAGCGTTGCCGCCGGCACGCTCACGCTCGCTGGCGCGCCGGTGCCGGCGCATTGCCGCGTCGTGGGCCGCATGTTCGATCGCACGAGCCCGGTCGATGGCAAGAGCTACAGCATCAACTTCGAGATGCGCCTGCCACTGTCCTGGAATGGCCGCTTCTGGCACCAGGGCAATGGCGGCATCGACGGCGCGGTCGTCACCGCCACCGGCACGCTCGGCGGCGGCCCGACCACCGGCGCGCTGATGCAGGGCTTCGCGGTGCTGTCGAGCGACGCCGGCCACACGAATGCACAAGGCGGCCCGGCCTTCGGCCTCGACCCGCAAGCGCGCCTGGACTACGGCTACCAAGCCGTCGGCAAGCTGACGCCGATGGCCAAGCAGACGATCGCTGCGGCCTATGGCAAAGGCCCGGACCGTTCCTACATCGGCGGCTGCTCCAACGGCGGACGCCACACGCTGGTGGCCGCGGCGCGCTACGCCGACGAGTACGACGGCTACCTCGCCGGCGCGCCGGGCTACAACCTGCCGCTGGCCGCGCTGGCCAACATTTTCGGCGCACAGCGTTATGCGAGCGTGGCCACCGCCGACCCGAGCACGCCGCCGGGCCTGGGCAGCGCCTACACCGCCGCCGAGCGCACGACGGTGTCGAACGCGGTGCTCGCACGTTGCGACGCCCTCGACGGCGCCACCGACGGACTGATCCAGGACACGCGAACCTGCCAGCGCGCCTTCAACTTCATGCGCGACGTGCCCACCTGCAGCGGCGTGCGCGACGGCAGTTGCCTATCGCTGGCGCAGAAGATCGCCATCGAGCCGATCTACCGCGGCGCCACCACGCGCAACGGCGAGCGCTTCTACGCCGGCTTTCCTTACGACAGCGGCTTCGGCGCCGGCGGCATTGCGTTCTGGGAGTTCACCGCTCCGCTGGCGCTCGACTCGGGCGCGGTCGGACAAATCTTCAAGGTGCCGCCGGTGCCGACGGTCGCACCGACGTTCTCGCTCGACCTCGACATCGACGCCACGCTGGCGCAACTGTTCGCCACCGATGCCACGTACACCGAATCGGCGATGCAGTTCATGACGCCGCCGCAGGCGACGCAGCTCCATGACGTGCGTGCGCGCGGCGCGAAGATGCTCGTCTACCACGGCGTCAGCGACCAGATCTTCTCCGTCAAGGACACCGAGAAGTGGTACCGCGGCGTCGACCATCGCAGCGGTGGGCGCGCAGAAGATTTCGTGCGCTTCTACCCGGTGCCCGGCATGGGCCACTGCTCGGGCGGGCCGGCCACCGACCAGGCCGACTTCATCACGCCGCTGGTGGCGTGGGTCGAGCAGGGACGCGCGCCAGCCGCCCTGACGGCCAGCGCGCGCGGTGTCGGCAACGTGGGCGGCGTCAACGCCGAGCTGCCGGCCGCATGGGCCGCCAACCGCAGCCGGCCGCTCTGTCCGTACCCGAGCGTCGCCTTCTACAAGGGCCAAGGAGATGTCGAATCGGCGTCGAGCTTCGTCTGCCGCGCGCCGCGCGGCAACCGCCGCGGCCACGGCGCTCACGACGACGATGGTGATTGAGCGCGGCGGTAGGTGACGAAGGCGTAGCGCGTGCCGTCGCCGGCGGTGCGCGCCTCGCGCGCCGTTTCGATGAAGCGCGTGCGGTCGAAGGCGGGGAAGAAGGTGTCGGCATCGTCGAACGTGCGGTCGATCTCCGTCAGCACCAGTTCGTCGGCGGACGGCAGCGCGGCAGCGTAGAGCTCGCCGCCGCCGATGACGAAGACCTTCCCTGCCTCGCCGGTCAGGCGCAACGCAGCGTCGAACGACGCTGCGCGCTCGGCACCGACCGCTTGCCAAGCCGCCTGCCGCGTGACGACGATGTTGCGCCGCCCCGGCAGCGGCCGAAAACGTTCAGGCAACGACTGCCAGGTCTTGCGCCCCATGATCACCGGGCAGCCGATCGTCACGCGGCGAAAATGCTTCTGGTCCTCGCTTTCGTGCCACAGCAGGCCGCCGCCGCGGCCGATGGCGTGGTGGCGGTCGAGCGCTGCGATCAGCGCAACCGTGGGGCGTCGTGCGAGAGTCATTGGCCGCGATTGTCGCTGCGCAGTGATCGCAGGCCGACGCCGGTCGCGGCAGCGATGGCTGCGGCGATGAACAGCAGCGCGATCCAGTCGCCCGCGCGTGGCGCCTCGCCGAAGGCGAGCGCCGACGACAGCACGCCGACCGCTGGCACCGCCATCAACGAGAACGCGCTGGCCTGCGCCGGCAACTCTCGCGCGAGCGCGAACCACAGCAGTTGCGAGATGCCGAAGTTGATGACCACGCCCCAGACCAGTGAGACCCAGGTGGCCGCGCTCCAGGCGCGCGGTGACGGCAGCGGCTCGACGGCGAGCGCCGCAACGCAGAAGAAGACGCTGCCGATCACCATCATCCACACCGTCAGCGCTTCGGTGGACAGCGTCACCGTGACGCGCTTCAACATCAGCGTGCCGACGGCCCAGGACAGCGCCGCGCCCTGCAACCACAGCACGCCCGCCGGCCGGCCGGCGAGTGAGCCGAGCTCCTCGAGCGCCAGCAGCGCCACCGCGGTCAATGCGCAGAGCGAGGCGATGCCGGCGCGGCGCGTCAGGCGCTGGCCGAACAGCAGCGCGCCGAGCAGCACGGTCCACACCGGCATCGTGAAGGCGAGGATGACGGCGCGCCCGGCCGCGAGCTGCGTCAGGCCGATGATCGACGCCAGGTGCCAGCCGATGATGTTGGGCAGCGCCAGGGCGGCGACGCGCGTGATCTGCGCGCGCGGCAGCGCCAGGCTCGTGCCGCGCAGCGCGAACCAAGCCGCCATCAGCATCACGCCGCCGGTCATCGTCAGCGCGCGAAACGTCAGCGGCGGCAACTCGCGCAGCGAGAACTTCATCGCCGGCCAGTTGCAGCCCCACATCAGCGTCACCGCCACCAGCAGCAGCACGTGGCGGCGCGTCATCGCCGCCACGCCGACACCGCGATGCCGGCGACGATGAGTGCGAACGCCGCAGCGTGGTACGGCTGTGGCCACTGGCCGAGCAGCCACGCCGAGAGCAGCGCGGCGAAAAGCGGCGACAGGTTGGCGAAGAAGGCGGCGATCGCCGGGCCGGCCGCGGCCACGCCGAGCCCCCAGCAGCGGTAGGCGATGATCGACGGGCCGACAGCGACGTACACCAAGCCGAGCAGCAGCCACGGGTTGCGCCAGTCGATCGGTGCATGCATGACGGTGGCCGCTTCGACCGCAGCCGCGCCGCCGGCGGCGATCAAGCCGAACAGCGATTGCACGAACAGGAACGCCGCCCAATCCCAATCGGGCCGCCGCGGTTCGCGCATCGACGCCGGCGGCCGAACGAGCAGCCAGCTGTACACCGCCCAGCCGATCACCGCGATCAGTATGTAGAGGTCGCCGATGACGAACTGCACCTGCGCCAGCGCGCTCCACGCGCCGCGCGAGACGACGCAGGCCACGCCGAGCAGCGACAGCGCCGCACCGAGCAACTGCCGCGGCGCCGGCCGCTCGCCGTACGCCAGCGCGCCGACGGCGAGCATCCACAGCGGCATCGAGGCGTTGATCAGCGTCACGTTGAGCGGCGTCGAGGTTTCCAGCGCCAGGTACTGCAGCGCGTTGAAGCTGCCGACGCCGAACGTGCCGAGCGCCAGCAGATAAACCCACGACGCACGGATCGCCGCGGCGTCGCGCCAGACGCGCCACGCCAGCGGCGCCAGGATCAGCGCCGCCAACGTCCAGCGCAGCGCGTTCAACGCCATGGGTGGCACATGCCCGACCATCAAGCGGCCGACCACCGCGTTGCCGGCCCACAGCAGCGGCGGCAGCGTCATCAGCAGCGCCAGGCGCGGCGTCAGGCGGGTGCTGCTCATCGGCGCGAGAACTGGTAGAGCAGTTCGCCGCGCTCGCCATGCTCGATCAGCATCTGCAACCGTCGCAACCGTGTCGCTTCCTGCTTGGCACTGACGATCCACCACATCACCGCTTTGCGGTACGACGGCGCGCGCGCCTCGAAATGCGCCCACGCCTGGCGGCGGCGCCGCAGCAGCGCAGCGTATTCGGCGGGCAGCTCGACGCTCGGCTGCTCGAACGAATAGACGCCGATCTTGTTCTCGCGCCGCGCGGCAAACGCGGCGCGGCCGGCGTCTTGCAGGCGTCCCTCGGCATCGAGCACCGCGATGCGCGCGATGTTGACCGCGCTCCAGATGCTGCTCGTCTTGCGCGGCGAGAAGCGGATCGTGTAGCGCTGCTTGTCGACGCGCCTGCGCACACCGTCGATCCAGCCGACGCACAACGCTTCGTCCACCGACTCGGGCCAGGTGATGCTCTTCTCGCCGCTGCCGACCTTCCAGTAGCCGAGCAGCAACTCGGTGGCGCTGGCTTGATGGCGTGCGAACCAGCGGCGCAATTCCGCCGGCGAGCGGAAGTAGCGAGGCTCTGGCATCGATGCCGTCATGCTGGCATGGCTGCGCCGCACTGCCAGCACTGCTCGAACGGCCCGTCGATGCGCTCGCCGCAGCCGCGGCACATCCAGTGCCGCCACGGCGGGTGCTGGAACTCGCGCAGCAAGGCCTTGGCGTCGTCCAGCTTTGCGTCGTCATGCACCCACACCTCCGGCAGCGCCTGGTCGGGCGGGATGTCGCCGGCGATGCTGCTGGCGAAGTAGCGCTGCACGCTCGAGTCGACGCCGGCCTGCGTCAGCATGTCGGCCCACAGTGTGGCCAGCGCGATGTTGGGGGCTTGGGTCAGGCGCTTCATGGTGGTTGAGGCACGATGGTGACA
>CADEEN010000089.1:6251-12472 GCA_902826345.1 uncultured Burkholderiales bacterium
GACATGCTCCCTGCGTTTCTCGCCGACACGGTGCTCGTGCTGCACGGCTCGTTCATCGTCTGGGTCGTCTGCGGCGGCTTCGCGGTGATCGCGTGGCCGTGGTCGGCGTGGCTGCACCTCCCGGCCGTGGCCTGGGCGGTGTGGATCTCGTGGAGCGGCGGCTACTGCCCGTTGACGCCGCTCGAACAATCGCTGCGCCGCGCGGCCGGGCAGGCCGGCTACGAGGGCGGTTTCATCGAGTACTACCTGACGGCAGCGATCTATCCGCAGGGCCTGACGCCGAGGCTGCAGATGCTCTTCGGCGCCGCGGTGCTCGCCGTCAATCTCGTCCTCTACGCCGTGGCGCTCGCGCGCGCTGCACGGCGCCGGCGCATGGCGTAACCTCGCGGCCTCAACGAGGAGACCTGCATGACCCGCGCCATCCAGATTGCCGCTGTCGGCGGCCCCGAGCAACTGCAACTCGTCGATGTGAAGGTGGGCGACCCCGGTCCCGGCGAGATCCGCATTCGCCATCACGCCTGCGGGTTGAACTACATCGACGTCTACCACCGCACGGGGCTGTATCCGTTGAAGCTGCCGCACGGCATCGGCATGGAAGGCGCCGGTGTGATCGAGGCGGTGGGCGAGGGCGTGACGCACCTCAAAGCCGGCGACCGCGCCGCCTATGCGAGCAACCCGCCGGGCTCGTACTGCGAAGCGCGCGTGATGCCGGCCAAGACGGTGTGCAAGCTGCCGGACGGCATCGCCTTCGACACCGCCGCGGCGATGATGTTGAAGGGCCTGACGGTGCAGTACCTGCTGAAGAAGACGCAGCCGCAGGGCGGCATCGCGGCCGGCGACTTCCTGCTCTGGCATGCCGCGGCCGGTGGTGTCGGCCTGATCGCGTGCCAGTGGGCCAAGGCGATGGGCTTGAAGCTGATCGCTACAGCGGGCAGCGCCGAGAAGTGCCAGCTCGCGCTCGACCACGGTGCGGCCTTCGCCATCGACTACCGCAAAGAGAACTTCGTCGAACGCGTCAAGGCGATCACCGGCGGCCAGGGTGTCAAGGTGGTCTACGACTCGGTCGGCAAGGACACCTTCGACGGCTCGCTCGATTGCCTGCGGCCGTTCGGCCTGATGGCCAGCTTCGGCAACGCCAGCGGCCCGGTGCCGCCGTTCGCGCCGGGCCTGCTCGGCCCCAAGGGTTCGCTGTACCTGACGCGCGCCACGCTGTTCACGCACATCGCCACGCGCGAAGCGACGCAGGCGATGGCCGACGACTTGTTTGCCGTGGTGCAGAGCGGCGCGGTGAAAATCCGTATCGACCAACGCTACCCGCTGGCCGAAGCAGCGCAGGCGCATCGCGATCTCGAAGCGCGCAAGACGACGGGCTCGTCGGTGCTGCTGCCCTGAAGCGTCTCAAGCTTCGCCGACGAGCGCGGCGATGGCGGCGCCGAGCGGCAGATCGTCCTCGGCGCCAAAGGAGTGGCGGCGCAGATGGCCGTTGCGGTCGATCAGCATGAGGCTCGGCGTGCCCTGCAGCGCGTAGGCCTGCATCGTCAGCGGAATAGGCTGGCGCGCATCGGCGCTCGGCGCATCGACGCCGACCGGGAAAGCGATGCGGTACTCGTGCAGAAAGGCCTGCAGCGACACTGGCGTCATCGCCGCGTGGTGTTCGAAAACCGTGTGCAGGCCGATGACTGCAACGTCCTGCGGCGCGAACAACGCATGGATGCGCTGCGCCTGCGGCAGCCCGTGGTGCACGCAGGCCGGACACAGCATCTGAAAAGCATGCAGCACGACCACCTTGCCGCGCAGATCGGCCAGTTGCAACTCGCCGCCGCCGGTGTTGAACCACTCGCGCGTTGTCCACGGCGGCGCGGCCAGGCCGGGCGGGTCGATGCCCAGACGGCCGCGCGTCACCGCACGATCACTTTCTGAAGGCCGAGAAGACGAAGCCATTGTCCTTGCGCGCGGTGTGGCACTGGAAGCACGCTGCCGCCGCGTTGTTGCCGACGGCGCGGTCGGTCGTCGAGTCGCCCTTGAAGCCCTCGAAGCCCCAGCCGCCGGTGTCCTTGTACTTTCTGGCGTCTTTGTGCATCACACCGAGCACCTTGCGTGCACCTTCCTGCACCGAGTTGTCGGCGGCCTTGGCTTCGAGCAGATCGAAGACGATCACCGAGCCGTCGCCGAACTTGCCGCTCTTGTAGCCTTGTTCGGCTTTCTGGTTCGCGTAGAGGTGGTGGATGCCGCCGAAGGCGTCATAAAGGGCATGGCCGGGATTGATCGTCATGCTCTTGACGTGCGTCCATTGGCGGTAGCCTTGCGGGTACGGCACCGGCGCGGTGTCGGCCGCGGACAGCGGCGGCACGGTCGTCAACGCGGCGATCACAACAAGAGCTTGGCGCATGCTGCACTCCTAGAATTGAGCTTCGGACGGCGCGCATTGCAGCACGCAGCCCCGTGCTTGAACAGCGGGCACAAAACGGTGACCAGGGCCCTTTTCGGTGTCGATCGATGAACCTGCCGAGGCAAGCGATGCAAACGATGGCGACGCCGCCCAAGGTGGCGCGAATGGTCGAAGACATCGTCGGCTGCAAATGGTCGCTGGCCGTGCTCGGCGCCGTGCGCGGCGGCGTCTGCCGTCCGGGCGCGCTGGAACACTCCATCGACGGGCTGTCGAAGAAGGTGCTCAACGAACGCCTCGCCAAGCTCGTTCGTTTCGGCATCCTCGACAAGCATGCCTTCCCCGAGATGCCGCCGCGCGTCGAGTACCGGCTGACCGCCTTCGGCGACAGGTTCTGTGGCCTGCTCGACGGTATCGACGCGCTGCAGCGCGAGATCGATCGCTGAGCGACGGCAGCGCTGCACGCGTTGCGTCGAACGGCGCCGATCTGGCGAAACGTCGGGTGGCGGGTGCATCATCACGCCTCTGGTTTCGAGCAAGGAGCGACGGCATGGCGAGCGACATCCAAGGCCCCGGCATTTACCTGGCGCAGTTCGCGGGCGACGCTGCGCCGTTCAACTCATGGCCCGCGATCACGAAGTGGGCCGCGTCGCTGGGCTTCAAGGGCGTGCAGATCCCGTCGTGGGACGCGCGCCTGTTCGACCTCGCGAAGGCCGCCGAGTCCAAGACCTACTGCGACGAGATCGCCGGCATCGCGCGCGACAACGGCGTTGCGATCACGGAGCTCGGCACGCACCTGCAGGGCCAGCTGGTCGCGGTGCACCCGGCCTACGACGAGGCCTTCGACGCCTTCGCGCCCGCGGCTGTCAAGGGCAAGCCCGCCGAGCGCCAGCGCTGGGCGGTGCAGCAGATGCTGCTGTCGGCGCGCGCGTCGAAGCATCTCGGGCTGACGGCGAACGTCAGCTTCCCGGGCGCGCTGGCCTGGCCCTACCTGTACCCGTGGCCGCAGCGGCCGGCGGGGCTGGTGGAGACGGCGTTCGACGAACTCGCGAAGCGCTGGCGGCCGATCTTCGACGCCTTCGACGAGGCCGGCTGCCACGTCTGCTTCGAGCTGCACCCGGGGGAGGACGTGTTCGACGGCGTCACCTTCGAGATGTTCCTGGAGCGCGTCGACAACCACCCGCGCTGCTGCATCAACTACGACCCCTCGCACTTCCTGCTGCAGCAGCTCGACTACCTGGCCTTCATCGACACCTACCACGCGCGCATCAAGGCGCTGCACGTCAAGGACGCGGAGTTCCGGCCGAGCGGGCGCCAGGGCGTGTACTCGGGCTACCAGCCATGGGTGGATCGGGCCGGGCGCTTCCGCTCGCTCGGCGACGGCCAGATCGACTTCAAGTCGATCTTCTCGAAGATGGCGCAGTACGGCTACGACGGTTGGGCGGTGATGGAATGGGAGTGCTGCCTGAAGCACCCGGAGCAGGGCGCCGCCGAGGGCGCGCCGTTCATCCGCGACCACATCATCCGCGTCACCGAAAAGGCGTTCGACGACTTCGCCGGCGCGGCGCACGACGCGGCGCAGTTGAAGCGGATGCTGGGCCTGTGAGCGCCGCGCTGTCGCGCATCCGCCTGGGCATGGTGGGCGGCGGCGAAGGCGCCTTCATCGGCGCCGTGCACCGCATCGCCGCGCGCCTGGACGATCACTACACGCTCGTCGCCGGTGCGCTCGCGTCCACGCCGGCCAAGGCGCAGCGCTCGGGCCGCGCGCTCGGCTTGGCCGACGACCGCATCTACAGCGACTACGCCGCGATGGCGCAGGCCGAGACAGCGCGGCCGGACGGCATCGAGGTGGTGGCCATCGTCACGCCGAACCACCTGCATGCGCCGGTCGCAACAGCCTTCCTGAAAGCCGGCATCCACGTCATCTGCGACAAGCCGGTGACGACGACCAGCCGCGACGCGAAGAAGCTCATCGCGCTGGCCAAGAAAACGAAACGCGTCTTCGCCGTCACCCACAACTACAGCGGCTACCCGATGGTGCGGCACGCGCGGCAGATGGTGCGCGACGGCGCGCTCGGCGAGCTGCGCGTGGTGCAGGTCGAGTACGCGCAGGAGTGGCTGACCGAGGCGCTGGAAAAGACCGGCCAGAAGCAGGCCGGCTGGCGCACCGACCCGTCGCGCAGCGGTGCCGGCGGGGCGATCGGCGACATCGGCACCCATGCGCATCACCTCGCCGGCTTTGTCACCGGCCTCGAACTCGAATCCGTCTGCGCCGACCTGAGCCGCTTCGTCAGGGGCCGCGCGCTCGACGACAACGCGCAGGTGATGCTCCGCTTTCGCGGCGGCGCGCGCGGCCTGCTCTGGGCCAGCCAGGTGGCGCCGGGCAACCAGAACAACTTGCGGCTGCGCGTCTTTGGGAGCAAGGGCGGGCTCGACTGGTGCCAGGAGCAGCCGAACCAGTTGCGCTGGTCGCCGTTCGGCCAGCCGACGCAGACGATCGAGCGCGCGACGGGCGCCGCGAATGCGGCGGCGGCGCGGGTGAGCCGCATACCGTCCGGGCATCCGGAGGGCTACCTCGAAGGCTTTGCGACGCTGTATGCGGAGATTGCGCAGGCGATCCGGGCGGCGCGGCGCGGGGGCGCGAAGGGCGACAAGGCGGCGCACTTCCCGACGCTGGACGATGGGCTGAAAGGCGTCGAGTTCATCGAGGCGGTGGTGAAGTCGTCTAAGCGCGGCGGGCGCTGGGTGCCGTTGTCACGCTGAATCGCGACGAGTGCCCGCGGTGGCAGACACTCAACGCGGCGTCGGGTCCGTGATCCGCACCATGCGGCCCCTCGAGTCGAACAGCACCGTGACGTGTGCCGCCTTGGCGCCGGCGACGTCCGGTTGAACGTCGCGCCACTGCATCAGCACGTGTCCACCGGGCGCAGCCGTCTCCGCGCTCGGTCGGCCCATCATCGCAATCGCATCGTCACGCGTCGTGGCGCCCGGCGTCAGTTGGCCGGCCCGGGACAAGAGGGTGCTCGGTTGCGTGGCGCACGCGCTCAGCACGATCGCGGCCGCCGCGACGGCCGCGCGCATCAGCGGACCTCGATGACCGATGAGGAGAAACATGGTGGCTGCTTCGCTGTTCGAGACGGCGGCGAGTATGCGCCTTGATGCTCGCTGACGTGGGGCCATGCGTGGGTAGCATCGTCGTCGGCAACCGCGATCTCACGACCACGCCAGCGCCGCTGGCTGACGAAGGCCGGCCAAGTCATGTTGCCGATGCATTAGCACGTTGTGGCCGAGGAGGAGCCATTGCCAATGAGGGTACTTTGGCGACGCTCGACCGGCGTAGCTAGACGTTCCTTCAACGTTGAATTCCGACGCTCGACCTTGGTCTGACGAAAGTCAGTGGCAGGTCGGTGAGAGTCGCCCCCGGCGTATGTTCGATCGTCGCGAAGCCAATTTGCGGAGCTCGACAGGCGCTCCATCCATGAATGGACCAGCCTGCCTTGGGGATGGGCCTCGAACCGACCGCTAGCGCGCTCGCCGTGCAAAGATTCGTTCCCATGAGTGGTGTTGGCAATGTGATTGTTCAGGCATCCACCACTGGCGGTCCGTCCGCCGAGTTGGTCATGGCGTGGGCCCGCGACGCCGCGACGGGGGAGCCGCGCTACATCCTTGAGCTCGGACCCGACCGCCGCGGGTCGAAGTGCGCATGCGAATGCCCAAGCTGCGGACTGGCGTTGACCGCCGTCAATGCAGCGAAGGAAACCTTCGTTAGGCGGCCACACTTTCGCCACCCCGAAGGGGCGGAACGCGGAGACTGCCTCTTGCTTGCAGCGCGCGC
>CADEEN010000090.1 GCA_902826345.1 uncultured Burkholderiales bacterium
GGCTTCGAGCAGCGACAACACCTGCGGCGCATCCGCTTCCCCCGGCAGGCGCGTGATCTCGCTGCCGTCTGGCGTGAACAGCACCATCGTCGGATAGCCGCTGACCTTGAAGCGCGCGCCGATCTTCTGCGCCGCGGGCCGGTCGCCATCGACGAACACGGCGACGAAGTGTTTGCTCTGCGCCGCGAAATCCTGGCGATTGAACAGCGTGGCCTTCAGCTGGTTGCACGGCGGGCACCAGCTCGCGCCCCAGTACAGCAGCAGCGGCTTGTTCTGCGCCTTGGCCCGGCCGAACGCGCGCTCGATGTCGGCATCGGCGGCGGCGACGAGCCAGGCGACGTTGTTCGACGGCAGGCTGAGAGGGGGCGCGGCGTGCGCGAGCATCGCTGCCGAGAGCGCGCAAGCGGCAGTGAGGTGCTTGAAGGTGATCGGCAGCATGCGCCGCATTGTGCGCCGCACGGCATCAGTTTGCAGCGTCCGGGGGCTCGCCGAGATGGCGCTGCGCCTCGTCGTCCAGCGGCGGCACTGGGGTCGCCCGCGCCAGTGCCATCCACAGCGCAAACGGCAGGCCGGCCTCGAACGGCATCGAGCGCGCCGGGGCGCATCGAAGCACGTCGAGCGTCGCGAAGTTCTCACCGCGGGCGACGATGACGCCGCAGTCGGCCGGGATCTCGTCGGCGCTGCCGATGCCTTCGGCCAGCACGTACCAGCATGCGCCGGCCATGCCCAAGTACGCGGCGCGCTTGCTCTCGTGGCGCAGGTCCGAGAGCAGGTCGGCACGGCGCACCTTGATCTCGTGCACCTCCGGTTGCAGGTAGCCGGCGACGCTGGTCTGACGCACCGAGAACACGTCGGGCATTGCCATCGTCCAGCGTTCTCCTTTCGCATGCGCGGCGTCGGCAATGCGCGCGCGCAGCGACAACCCGCACCAGGCGATGCGCCCGGCGCGCTGCTGTTCGAGCACGACGCGGGTCACCAGCGCCTCGTGCGCGTCGCGCGCACGGCGGTTGCCTTGCAGCGTCGCCGCGAGCACGGCGATGCCGGCATCGCTGACACGCAGCGTCTCGCGCCCGGCGTCGTCGCGCAGGCGCTCCAGCAGGCCAACGGCGAGCAACTCCACCTCGATCAAGTCCTGGCACGGCCAGCCGGCAGAGCGCCAGACCTCGCGCAGGCGGCGGCGGTGGACGGCAGTCAGCGGCAGTGAAGGCGGCATGCAAGCGGGCTGAATGGCAAAGCGCGCCGGCGAGCCTACATTGATCGCATGAACACCACCGTCACCCACCCCCGCAGCATCGAACGCCTGATCACCGGCCAACCCACCAGCGACGGCGCCGGCGTCAAACTCACCCGCGTGCTGACGCAGGACCTGCAGCGCAGGCTCGACCCGTTCCTGATGCTCGACGCCTTCGGCAGCGACTCGGCCGACGACTACATCGCCGGCTTCCCCGACCACCCGCACCGCGGCTTCGAGACCGTGACCTACATGCTCGCCGGGCGCATGCGCCACCGCGATTCGGCCGGCAACGAGGGCCTGCTGCAAGGCGGCGGCGTGCAATGGATGACCGCCGGCCGCGGCGTCATCCACAGCGAGTTGCCCGAGCAGAGCGAGGGCCGCATGGAAGGCTTTCAGCTGTGGCTGAACCTGCCGGCCAAGGACAAGATGAACCCGCCGTGGTACCGCGATATCCAGAGCGACGACCTGCCGTTATGGCAGGGCGCGGGTGTGGTGGCGCGCGTGATCGCCGGCGCGACGCACGGCGTGCAAGGCGCCGTGCAGCGCGACGGCACCGAGCCGTTGTACCTCGATCTGCACCTCGATGCAGGGAAGACGTTCGAGCAGCCGCTGCCCGAATCGCACAACGCTTTCGTCTACGTGTATCGCGGCGCGGTGAGCGGTGTTGCGCTGCAGCGCATGGCCATCTTCGGCAACGCCGGCGACGGTGTGCGCCTGACCGCTGGCGCAGACGGCGCGCGCGCCATCCTGATTGCCGGCAAGCCGCTGAAGGAGCCGATCGTTCAGTACGGCCCGTTCGTCATGAACACACAGCAGGAAATCTTCAAGGCGGTTGAAGACTTCCGCGCCGGAAAACTCGTTCAGGCCACCTGAACGCCCTTCCAGAACGCGAGGCGGCCCTTGATGTTCGCCGCCGCCTCGCTCGGCTCCGGGTAGGTCCAGACCGCATCCGGATTCATCTCGCCGTTGACGAGCAGGCTGTGGTACCGGGCCTGCCCCTTCCACGGGCAGCTCGTGCGGTGGTTCGAGAACGTCAGGTACTCGCGCTTGACGCTGCTCTCGGGGAAATAGTGGTTGCCTTCGACGACGACGGTGTCGTCACTCTCGGCGATGACCGCGCCGTTCCAGACTGCCTTGACCATGTCAGCTGCCTCCGGGGCAAAAGGCGATCATGCAGCGAGCGGCTCGCCCTCGCCGGTGGGGTCGTAGTAAGCCGCGGGTTGCGTGTCGGGAAACAGCGTCGCGGCCGCGGTGTGCGGCAGCTCGATCGCGTCAAGACCTTGCGCCATCACCCAGCTCGACTCGTGCCAGCCGCTCTCGCGGTCCTCGACGGCGTCGGCGCGCACGTCGGCGAAGGACTGCGGCAACAGGCGGGTCAGGCGGCTCAATCGGTCGGCGATCTGCATGAACATGGTGGGGCCCCGTGTGATGGCGTGTTGAGGTTGCGGTAACGCAGTGACGCGATCATGAAAAGAGTGTGGCCCGTTTGCCATCACACCAAAGGGGGAACGCGCCCCTAGACTGGCAAACGTGTCTGTATGTACCAACAACTTCATGGCAAACCCCTACCCGCGCTTGCTGGCGCCGCTCGACCTCGGATTCACCACGCTGAAAAACCGCGTGCTGATGGGCTCGATGCACACCGGCCTCGAAGACGGGCGCAAGCATTTCCCGGCGATGGCGGCGTTCTATGCCGAGCGCGCGCGCGGCGGCGTCGGCCTGATCGTCACCGGCGGCTTCGCGCCGAACATCGAGGGTTGGGCCAAGCCGTTTGCCGGCACGCTGGCCACGCCGGCCGCGGCGCGGCGGCACCGCGAGGTCACCGACGCCGTGCATGCCGAGGGCGGCAAGATCGCGCTGCAGATCCTGCACACCGGCCGCTACGCCTACCAGCCGTTCGCGGTGGCGCCGTCGCGCATCCAGAGCCCGATCTCGCCGTTCACGCCGCGGGAGCTGAGTGAGCGCGGCATCGAGCGCCAGATCCGCGCCTTCGTGCGCTGCGCGAAGCTGGCGCGCGACGCCGGCTACGACGGCGTCGAGGTGATGGGCAGCGAGGGCTACTTCATCAACCAGTTTCTGGTGACGCACACCAACCACCGGCAGGACCGCTGGGGCGGCGCATACGCCAACCGCATGCGGCTCGCGGTCGAGATCGTGCGGCGCATACGTGAGGCAGTAGGCACTGACTTCATTCTGATCTACCGCTTGAGTCTGATCGACCTGATCCCGGGCGGCAGCTCGTGGCCCGAGGTCATCGAACTGGCGCAGGCGGTCACCGCCGCCGGCGCGACGATCCTCAATTCCGGCATCGGCTGGCACGAGGCGCGAGTGCCCACGATCGCCACGTCGGTACCGCGCGCGGCTTTCGCGGGTGTCACGAAACGCCTTCGCGACGATCTGCGGTCAGCCGGCCTGGGCATCCCCGTCATCACCAGCAACCGCATCAACACGCCGGAAACCGCGGAGCAAGTGCTGGCCAACGGCAGCGCCGACATGGTCAGCATGGCCCGCCCTTTTCTCGCCGACGCAGACTTCGTCGCCAAGGCCGCGGCCGGCCGCAGCGATGAGATCAACACCTGCATCGCCTGCAATCAGGCCTGCCTCGACCACACCTTCAAGAACCAGCTGGCAAGCTGCCTCGTCAACCCGCGCGCCGGGCACGAGACGACGCTGCTGATCCGCGCCGCACCGGCGAAAAGGCGCTTTGCCGTCGTCGGTGCCGGGCCAGCGGGCTTGGCCGCGGCGACGACGCTGGCCGAGCGCGGCCACGAGGTCGATCTGTACGAAGCGGCCGATCAGATCGGCGGCCAGTTCAACCTCGCCCGGCGCATCCCCGGCAAGGAGGAGTTCAGCGAGACGCTGCGCTACTTCAGCCGGCGCATCGAACGCACCGGCGTCAAGCTGCACCTCGGCCAACGAGTGAGTGGGCCCTCGCTGTTGGCAGAACGGCACGACGCCGTGCTGCTCGCCACCGGCGTCACGCCGCGCGATCCGAAAATCGCCGGCCAGGACTCGCCGGGCGTCATCAGCTACATCGACGCCATCCTCGGCCGTCAGCCGGTTGGCCTGCGCGTGGCGCTGATCGGCGCCGGCGGCATCGGCTTCGACGTCGCCGAGCTGCTGGTGCACGACGGCGCGCACGTTTCGCCGTCGCAGGACCTCGCCGCCTGGCAACGGGAGTGGGGCGTGGCCGACCCGACGCTGCACCGCGGCGGCGTCACCCGCGCCGCGCCCGCGCCGGCCGCGCGCCAGGTGACGCTGCTGCAACGCAAGGCCGGCAAGCCCGGCGCGGGCCTGGGCAAGACCACCGGCTGGATCCACCGCGCGGCGCTGAAGATGAAGAACGTGCAAATGGTCTCGGGCGTCAACTACGAGCGCATCGGCGCACACGATGGCGCGCTCGGCCTGTTCGTCACCCACGGCGAGCGCAGGACCGACGGCGAGGTCATCGCCTGCGACACGATCGTGCTCTGCGCCGGGCAGGTGCCGCAGCGCGAGTTGCAGCAGCCGCTCGAAGCCGCCGGTGTCGAGGTGCACCTGATCGGCGGCGCGCACGAGGCCGGCGAGCTCGACGCCAAGCGTGCCATCGACCAAGGCACGCGGCTCGCCGCCGCGCTGTAGAAACGACGAACCCGGCACCCGCCGGACCGAACGCGCGCGCTGCCTATGATCCGCCCCCATGCCCCAGCGCTTCGGCTCCAACGTGCCGCCTCACGAACGCGTGCCGGTGGCCTGGTACGCGCCGCCGGTGCTGCTGCAGGCCGGCGAAGAGCTGGTGCAGTCGCAGAGCTTCCAGCGCAACCTCGACCGGCGCGAAAGTTTCTCGGCAGCGCTGACGCCGATCGACCTGTCGGCGCGCAGCGAGCGCGACTTGTGGATCGACTTCATCTCCGACACCGGCGACGGCGGCAGCGCCACGTTCGCCGTCGCCCAGGCGGCGTTGGCGGCGCAACTGCCGTTGCGCGACGAACAAGGCGCGACGGTCAGCCTGCCCGAAGCCGACGTGCTGCTGCTCGGCGGCGACCTGGCCTACCCCGGCGCCAGCGGGCCGGTGTACCAGTACCGCTTCTTCGAGCCGTTCACGCTGGCGCTGGACCCGGCGAGCCGCTTTCGCGCCGGCGGCAGCCAGGCGCTGAAGATCGTCGCCGCGATCCCGCAGAACCACGACTGGTTCGACAGCGCCTCGACTTTCTGCCGCTACTTCGTCGCCCAGGACAAGGGCGACTTTCTCGGCGCGCGCACGCCGCAGCGCCAGACCTACTTCGCGCTCAAGCTGCCGCACGGCTTCTGGGCCCTCGGCTTCGACTGGGCGCTGACCGGCGACCTCGACCGCCAGCAGCTCGAAGCCTTCAAGGCGCTGCTCGACCCGACGCGCGACGACGGCATCCAGCCCGGCGATGACCTGCTGCTGATCTACCCCGAGCCGTACTGGACGCGCGAGCTCGGCGACGGCGCGCCCGATGGCTACCCGCGCCGCTACCAGCGCTTCGAGGCGCTGCTCGAAGCGCGCGGCGCGCGCATCCGCCTGCGCCTGGCCGGCGACCTGCACCACTACCACCGCGAGTCGCTCGCCGGCGCGGGCGGCGAGACGCACCTCGTCACCTGCGGCGCCGGCGGTGCCTTCCTGCACCCGACGCACAGCGTCGACGTGTCGGCGAAGAAGGTGCAGGACCGCGCGCCGGAGAGCAACGCGATCGACGCCGAGCTGCGCCATCGCGTGCGCGTGGGCCGCGGCAGCAGCAGCGACGGTCAGGCCTTCACGCCGCAATGCACCTGGCCCGCGCCGGCGACGACACGCGCGCTGGCCTGGCGCAACCTGTGGGCGCTGTTCACGCTGCACTTCACGCGCGCGCCGTGGCGGCAAAGCCTGCCGGCGTCGATGCGCGACCTGTGGCAAAGCAACTTCGCCTTCGCCCTGGCCATCGGCGCGCTCTACGGCATCAACGCCTACGTCAACTCTTTCGTCTTCACGCTCTCGTTCGCGCCGGATGGCTTTGGGCCGATGCAGCAGTTCACTTTCGGCGAGGCGGCGACGCGCTGGCTCGGCGCGATGGTGTTCTCGCCGCTGGCCACCGGCATCAACCTGGCGATGATGGCCGGCTGCGTGCGCATCGCCTGGGAAGGTCCGGCGCATTGGTTCTGGCGCGCGAGCAGCGGCTTCGCGCACGCCATGGCCCATGGCTTTTGCATCTTCGCGCTCTACTGGCTGGCCGCACACGCACTCGCGCCGTGGCTCGCCAGCCTCGGCCCGGTGGCCACGCTGACCGGCGGGCTGTCGCTGTGGCTGGCGGTCGCCGTGGCCGGCGTGGTCGTCGGCGGCGCGCTGTTCGGCCTGTACTTGGCGTTGATGAGCGGCGTTTTCGGCCAGTTGCCGAACAACGCCTTCGGCTCGCTGGCCATCGAAAACTACAAAGGCTTCCTGCGCATGCGCCTCGCGCCGGGCGGGCTGGAGGTGATGATGCTGGGCACCGACCGTGTCGCGCCCGTACCGGCGTGGCGGATCATCGACCGTTTTGTCATCGGCAGGACCGCCGCGGTTCAGAGCTTGCCGAGGGTGCCGGGAATCGTCACGTCATCCGGCCAGTCGGACTCGACGATGTCCATGCCGGTGCGCAGCTCGTAGCTCGATTCGTGGAAGCCGCCGGCGAGCTCGGCTTCCTCTTCTGCGCTGAGCGGCGGCGGCAGTGTCGGCGGCGGCGTCCTGCGCAGCTTCATGTCGGCCACCGAACCCGGCGCCGGTGCGCTGGGTTTCGGTCGCATCGACGGCATGCGCGCCTGCAACGTGCGGTTGGGTCGAATCCACATGGCAGTTGAATATCGCGCAGAAGCGTCAACAGGTCCATCCGCAAGCGGGGGATACACGCGTCGCCGCCTCGGAAATGCGGGGGCTGTGTCGTGCTTATCAGCGCAAAGGATGCGCCCAGTCGGCCGATAAAGTCTTATCAACTTGCAACGGAGGCCGCATGAGCAACCGACACCCCCTGAACACCCGCTTGGCGCGACAGGCCCACGTCGCCAGCGTCGAGTGGGAAGAGCTGCCGTCGCTGCCGTCGGTGCTGCTGCGCCGGCATCTGCCGCAAGCGTCGTACGCCATCGCCACTGAACTGGTGCAGCAGGCACAGGCGCGGCTGCACAGCGCGCCGCCGGTGGCGCCGGTGTGGACCGAAACGCTGCCGGCGATCTTCGATCCGCTGCAGCCGTCGGCGCCGCTGGCCGACACGCACATCCGCGGCCTGGCGGCGCGCGAGCTCGTCGAGCCCGATCTGTTCCGCCACTTTTTCGGCGCCGGCGCCGCTTGAGCCGACGGCCTAGACGTCGAACTTGACGCCCTGCGCCAGCGGCAACGCGTCGCTGTAGTTGACGGTGTTGGTGACGCGGCGCATGTACTGCCGCCACGCGTCGGAGCCCGACTCGCGGCCGCCGCCGGTTTCCTTCTCGCCGCCGAAGGCGCCGCCGATTTCGGCGCCCGAGGTGCCGATGTTGACGTTGGCGATGCCGCAGTCGCTGCCCGCGGCGCTCATGAAGGCTTCGGCCTCGCGCACGTCGGTGGTGAAGATCGCGCTCGACAAACCCTGCGGCACCGCGTTGTGCAGCGTGATCGCGCCGTCGAGTTGTTCGTACTTCAGCACGTAGAGGATCGGCGCGAAGGTTTCGTGGCAGACGACGGCGGTCTGCGACGGCATCGTCACCAGCGCCGGCTCGGCATAGTAGGCGTCGGGCCACTCCGACGCCAGCGCACGAGCGCCGCCGCGCACCGTGCCGCCTTGTTGCCGCGCGTCTTGCAGCGCCTGCTGCATCGCCTCGAAGGCGGCCTTGTCGATCAGCGGGCCGACCAGCGTGCCCTCTTGCAGCGGGTCGCCGATCTTCAACTGCACGCGCACCTTGTCGAGCTTGGCGACGAGCGCATCGTGCACCGCCGCGTGGGCGATGACGCGCCGCGTCGTCGTGCAGCGCTGGCCGGCGGTGCCCCAAGCGCCGAAGGCGATGGCGCGCACGGCGAGGTCGAGGTCGGCTTTGTCGGAGACGATCAGCGCGTTGTTGCCGCCGAGTTCGAGCAGGCAGCGGCCGAAACGCGCCGCCACCTTCGGCCCGACGATGCGGCCCATGCGCGTCGAGCCGGTGGCCGAGACCAGCGCCACACGCGGGTCGCCGACCAGCGCATCGCCGGCTGCCGCACCGCCGTTGATCACCTGGCTGAGGGCCTCCGGTGCCGCGTGGCCGTCGGCGCGATACGCGGCCTGTGCCTTGTTGAACAGCGCCTGCGTGGCAAGTGCGGTGAGCGGCGTCTTCTCGCTCGGCTTCCACACCACCGGGTCACCGGCGACGAGCGCCAGCGCCGCGTTCCACGCCCATACCGCGACCGGAAAGTTGAACGCGCTGATGACGCCGACGACGCCCAGCGGCAGCCACTGCTCCATCATGCGGTGCCCCGGCCGCTCGCTGGCGATCGTCAGGCCGTGCAGTTGGCGCGACAGGCCGACGGCAAAGTCGCAGATGTCGATCATCTCCTGCACTTCGCCCGCGCCTTCGCTGCTGATCTTGCCGGCTTCGAGCGACACGAGCGCAGCGAGATCCGCCTTGTGCGCGCGCAGCACCTCACCGAAGCGGCGCACGAGCTCGCCGCGCTTGGGCGCCGGCACGTGGCGCCAGACGAGGAACGCATCCTGCGCGCGGCCGGTCGCGGCTTGCACGTCCAACGCGCTCGCCTCGGCGACGTGGCCCGTCACCGCGCCGTCGACCGGTGAGCGCGCGACGAGCGTGCCGTCGGTGTAGAGACTCTTCGCAACGCCCAGGCCTTGCAGCAGCGCGTGAACTTGTTCGGTGGTGGAGCTTGTGGTGGTCTTCATGCGATGGACTCGACTTGTCGCAGTTGTTGGTACGCCTTGCCGAAGCGGTTGGCCAGAAAGTCCGGCAGCCGCACCTCTTCCTGGCGGATGAAGCCGGCCTTCGGCAGCTTGCCTTCGCGAAACAGATCGACCGCGGCGCAGATGCCGGCGGCCGTGGTGATCTGAATGGCCGAAAGCGGCGCCCTCGCATCACGCTCGGCAAAGATCTTGCGCGCGAACACCTCTTGCAGCAGCACGCCGTTCTTCTGCCCGCTGACGGTGACGAAGACGAGCACAACGTCTTGCATCGTCGCCGGCATGCTCTTTCGCATGATCGCCTTCAGGTTCTCCTGATCACTCTTCAGCCCCAAGTCGCCGAGAAGAAACTTCATGAGATCGCGATGGCCGGGGTAGCGCACGGTCTTGTAATCGAGGTTGCGCACCTGCCCCGCCCAGGTTTCGCACAGCGTGCCGAGGCCGCCCGAGGTGTTGAAGGCTTCGTACTCCACGCCGTCGAGCGAAAAGTGTTCGAGCCCTTCGAGCGGCAGCGCGCTGATCGTCTCGCCGCCGTGGATCGCCTCGCACGGATGGCAGTACTCGTTGATCAGGCCATCGACGCTCCACGTCAGGTTGTACTTCAGCGCATTGGTCGGAAACGCCGGCAGCGCGCCGACACGCATCTGCACGTCTTGCACGCTGTCGAAGCCCTTGGCGAGGTGGTGGGCGACGATGCCGATGAAGCCCGGCGCGAGGCCGCACTGCGGCATGAAGGCGGTGCCGGCCGTTGTCGCCATCGCCTTGATCGCCTTCGTCGCCGCCACGTCTTCGGTCAGGTCGAAGTAGTGGCAATTGTTTTCCAGCGCCAGCTGCGCCGCGCTGATCGCCAGGTGGTACGGCAGCGCGTTGACCACCGTGTCCTTGCCGCGCAGCGCCGCGCCGAGCGCGGCCGTATCCTCGCTGTCGACGCGCACGGTGGCGATGCCTTCGCGCTCCAGCACCGCCAGGTACTGCGCGTTCTTGTCGAGCACGCTGACCTGGTAGTCGCCGCTGGCGTGCAGCAGGCGGGCAATGGTCTGGCCGATGTGGCCGGCGCCGAGCAGGGCGATCTTCATGGCTTGTCTCCGGGGGTTGGCCGCACTGTAGGCACGGCGGCCGACGAAAGAAAGCCTCGCTTCGCCGAAGCTGGTGACAATCCCGCCGCATCGTCACCATCATTCGCCGAAACGTCACATGGCCCTGCCTCTGGACGACCTCGACCGCCGCCTGATAGCCCGCCTCAAGCCAACGCCCGCGCCTCAACGGCCGAACTCGCGCGCCGGCTTGGGGTCGCTCGCACGACGGTGGTGGCGCGCATCGCGAGGCTCGAATCCGGCGGCGCGATCGTCGGCTACACCGTGCGCCTGGCCGCGACCGAAGGCGAACAGGGTGTGCAGGCCTTCGTCAACCTGGCCGTCAGCCCGAAGGCCGCGCGCGCAGTCATCGAGCGCCTGTCGCTGCTGCCCGAGTTGCGCCAACTCGCAGCCGTCAGCGGCGAGTTCGACTACCTCGCGGTACTGCGCGCACCGAACACGCAGCGCCTCGATGCGCTGCTCGACGAGATCGGCGAGATCGATGGTGTGCTGAGCACGACGACGTCGGTGCTGTTGGCGATGCGGGTGGATCGGGTGGCGTGAGGCCAAGGTCGAACGTCGCGGTTGTTCTTCACATGCTCGTCAGTGATAGCCGGCTCGTTGTGAAGCGCGTCCTTCTTGATGTTGAACTTGGTGATCTCGTTGGCGAAGTCCTTCACCTTGATCGTGATCGTCGGCAGACGCGCTCGTAAATGATGCTGGATAGCTCCTTCTCGCTGAGCGTCAGCTTCTTGCGCGCGCTCAGGCGCTCGACCTCTACCAAGCGCTGCTCGACCAACTCCTGCTTGCGCGTCTGAAGGGCAAAGTAGGTTTGCGCAAAGGCATGGCGTCCTTGCTCGGGTCGCCGCTCTGTGCAATCAGGTAGCAGGCGTAGCGCGTCAGCGCGATGTCATCGAGCGCACGCGTGGCTCCACTGCCGAGATCGACCATTTTCCTGACATCAAGAAAATGGTCCTGCGGGTCGTAGCCAGCTCCGTGGCACGCAACCTTCGCCCGCTCGATGACCTTGGCGACGATCACTTCCTTCTTCATACGTCCTCTCCAGCCCGCCCTCGACTCAAGCGTCGATATTCGCCGCCCGCAACGCATTGCTCTCGATGAAATCCCGCCGCGGCTCGACCTCGTCGCCCATCAGCATCGTGAACACGCGGTCGGCTTCGATGGCGTCGTCGATCTGCACTTTGAGCAGGCGGCGCACGTTCGGGTCCATCGTCGTTTCCCACAACTGGCCGGGGTTCATTTCGCCCAGGCCCTTGTAGCGCTGGCGGCTGACCGCGCCTTCGGCCTGCGTCATCAGCCAGGCCATCGCGGCGCGGAAGTCGCTGGTCGGGGTTTCCTTGGCGCGCTCGCCTTCGCCGCGGCGCACGATGGCGTCGGCGCCGAGCAGACCTTTGAAGGTCAGGCCGGCTTGCGACAGCGCCTCGTAGTCGGCGCCGTGCACGAAGTCGGCCGTAACCGCGCTCGACTTGACGTTGCCGTGGTGGCGGCGGCTGATGCGCAGCAGATGTTTGTCGGTGCGCGCGTCGTACTCGGCCGCCACTTCGGCGTCGTGCAAGGCAGCTTGCATCGCGGCGGCGCTTGCCTCCGCTGCTGCCGCGTTGTCCAGGTCGAGCACCAGGCCGTCGGCCATCGCTTTCAGGCCTTCGATGTCCATCCATGCCGACAGGCGCTCGATGACGTTCTGCGCCACGACGTACTGCCGCGCCAGCTCTTCCAACGCGCTGCCGCTGATCGCGGGTTTGCCGTCGCCGGGCAGCACCTGCGCGCCGTCGAGCGCAACCTTCATCAGGTAAGCGTCGAGCTCGTTGCCGTCCTTCAGGTACTGCTCGGCCTTGCCGTGCTTGACCTTGTACAGCGGCGGCTGGGCGATATAGATATGCCCGCGCTCGACCAGGTCCGGCATCTGGCGATAGAAGAAGGTCAGCAGCAGCGTGCGGATGTGCGCGCCGTCCACATCGGCGTCGGTCATGATGATGATGCGGTGGTAGCGCAGCTTGTCGGGGTTGAAATCGTCGCCGCCCATGCCCTTGCCGATACCGGTGCCCAGGGCGGTGATCAGGGTCAGGATCTCGTTGCTGGTGAGCAGCTTTTCGTAGCGTGCGCGCTCGACGTTGAGAATCTTGCCGCGCAGCGGCAGGATCGCCTGGAATTTTCGATCCCGGCCCTGCTTGGCGGAGCCGCCGGCGGAGTCGCCCTCGACGATGTAGATCTCGC
>CADEEN010000091.1 GCA_902826345.1 uncultured Burkholderiales bacterium
TGCTGCGCCACAGCTACGCCTCGCACCTGCTGCAGTCCAGCGGCGACCTGCGCGCCGTGCAGGAGCTGCTGGGCCACGCCAACATCGCCACCACGCAGGTCTACACGCGGCTGGACTTCCAGCACCTGGCCAAGGTGTACGACGCGGCGCATCCGCGGGCGAAGAAAAAGCTCGCCGCACGATGAAATCGATCCGGCTGCGTGAGGGCAAGGAGCGCTCGCTGCTGAAGAAGCACCCCTGGGTGTTTGCCGGCAGCGTCGATCGCGGCGGCGGCGATAGCGGCGAGACGGTGCGCGTCGAGAGCAGCGACGGCCGCTTCCTGGCCTGGGCGGCGTACAGCGCGCGCTCGCAGATTCGCCTGCGGGCGTGGAGCTTCGACGAGGCCGAGCGCATCGATGCCGGATTCTTTGAGCGGCGCATCGCGGCGGCGGTGTCGATGCGTGCGCGATTGGCGATTCAAAGCGACGGCATGCGTCTGATCCATGGCGAGGCCGACGGCCTGCCGGGCTTGATCGTCGATCGCTACGCCGACACGCTCGTCGCGCAGTTCCTCTCCGCCGGCAGCGAGCGCTGGAAGCCTCAGATCGCCGATGCGTTGTTGTCCGTCACCGGTTGCACGCGCTTGTACGAGCGTTCGGATTCCGGCGTGCGCAAGCTGGAAGGGCTGGCGGCCGTCACCGGCTGGCTGCGCGGCGAGGGTGGCACGGCGGTGACGATCTGCGAACACGATTGGCAACTCACGCTCGACGTGCACGAGGGCCACAAGACCGGCTTCTATCTCGACCAGCGCGACAACCGCGCGCGTTTTGCGCAGTGGGTGAAGCAGTTCGGCGCGCAGCGTGTGCTCAACTGCTACTGCTACACAGGAGGATTCTCGGTCGCTGCGCTGGCCGGCGGCGCGGCGCAGGTGACGAGCGTGGACTCCTCGGCGCCCGCGCTCGAACGCGCCCGCGCGCATGTGGCGCTGAACGGCTTCGACGCCTCGCGCGCCATGTTCGCCGACGCCGACGTCAACGCCTACCTGCGCGCGCAGCTCGAAGCCGGCCAGCGCTTCGACGCCATCGTGCTCGACCCGCCGAAGTTCGCGCCGACGGCCGCGCACGCCGAGCGCGCCGCGCGCGCCTACAAGGACATCAACCGCCTGGCGTTGAAGCTGCTCGCCCCCGGCGGCCTGCTGCTGACGTTCTCCTGCTCGGGTGGCGTCGGCGCCGAGCTGTTCCACAAGATCGTCGCCGGCGCCGGCATCGACGCCGGCGTCGATGCGGCGCTGATCGCGCGTCTCGAAGCGGCTTGCGATCACCCGACGACGCTGTGGTTTCCGGAGGGCGAGTACCTCAAGGGCTTGGCGTTGCTGCGGCCGTCGTGACGGCGTCGGCGCCAGCGCGAGGATCATGAGGTCAGCAACGGTAGGCCTGTGCGCAACGCCACAGGTTGATCGGCAGCAACAGCAGGTGCAGCGTCAGCACGGGCGGCAGGTGCGCCATCAGCCCGTAGCCGACAAAGGCGAGGTTCGTTGCCACCGCCAATGGCCGCAGTCGGCGCGCATCGCGGCACGAGAAGGTGGCCACCATCAAGGCGGCCGCAATCCAACCGAGCGTGTCGACGTGCGTGCAATCGCTCACGGCAGCACGCGCGCGAGCGCGAAGCCGGTGTCGGTGCCGATCGTCGCGCTGCCGCCGAGAACGATGCGGCCGTTGGGCTGGATCACCATCGCCCGGGCGGCATCGATCTGCAGCTCGAAATCGACCACGATCGCGCCGTCACCGTCGAAGGACAGGTCCGGCGAGCCGTCGGCGAAGTGGCGCGTGAGCACGAAGTTGCGGTTCACGCCCCCTTCGCCGGCCACCAGGATGCGGCCGGTCGAGGTCACGGCCACGGCGCGGGCGAAATGCGGCTCCGGCGACGTGGCCGTCGTCACCAGGCCGGCCGTGCCGAAGTTCGCGTCCGTCGTGCCGTCGGGCATCAGCCGAAGCATCGCGAAGCGCTGCGGGAAGGCACCGTCGTCGCCCACCAGCAGCAGCTTGCCGTCGGCCTGCCGCGCCAGCCCTTCGCCGACCCGCAGGCCGACCAGGTCGCGCCCGCCGCCGCTGCTGAAGGCCGGGTCGGGCTGGCCGGCAGCGGTGAGCTGCACGATCGCGGTGTCGACGGTGCCGGGAGAGCGTCCGGCCGCGATCACGCCCCCGTCGGACAGCAGCACGAGCGCGCTCGCCTCGTTGGTCTTGCCGGCGACGTCTACCACCGCGAGCCCGGCCAGGCCGAAGCTGGCGTCCGGTGTGCCGTCGGCCAGGTAGCGCCGCACCATCACGTCCTCGAAGTCGCTCGGGTGGCCGCTGGTCAACGCGCCGCCGGCGACGACGATGCGGCCGTCGGGCATCAACGCCAGCGCACGCACGATGCCCGGCGTCGCCTCGACGAGCACGCCGCCATTGCCGAAGGCCGTGTCAGGCGAGCCGTCGGCCAGGTAGCGCGCCAGCACCGGGAAGAGCTGTGAGCGCGCACCGGCGGCGAAACCGGCGACGACGATCTTGCCGTCGGGCTGCACGGCAACGCGCTGCGGCGAGCGGACGAAGTGGTTCGGGATCTCGGTGAGCACCACGCCGGCCGTGCCGAATCCGCTGTCCGGTGTGCCGTCCGAGTTGAAGCGGGCGAGCACGAAGCCGGTGAACTGCACGAAGTCGCGCGAGCCGCCGCCGGCGATCACGAGCTTGCCGTCCGCCTGCAGCGCCAGGCCGCTGCCGCCATCGGGGCCGAGGCCGACGCCCGGCAGCACGACCTTGCCGTCACCGCCGAAGCTCGTGTCCAGGCCCGAAGGCGGTGGCGAGCTCGGCTCGGGCCGGTCGTCGTCGAGCAGCGACACGGTGGCGGACGACGTCGCGCCGAGCCGGCCGCAGCCGCGCAGGTCGGTCAGGTTGAGCGTGAACTGCTTGTCGTCCTCGGCCACCGTGTCGAAGGGCAGTTCGAGTTCGATCAGCTTCTCGCCGTCTTCGCCGGCGGCGAAGTACACGTTGGCCTGCAGCGCTTCGAAGTCCGTGCCGGCCACGGCCGTGCCGTCGCTCGAGCGCACGGTGGCGCTGAGCGCGCCGACGCTGCCGCCGCTGCGTGAGACGCGCACCGCCAGCCCGCCGGTGGGCGTCTCTGCGGCCACGTAACTGGCGGCGGTGAACTGCAGCGTGCCGGCGGCCGGGTCGATCGGGCCGGTGCACAGCTCGGCCTGCGGCTCGTCGTCGGGCGGCTCGTCGAAAGGCACCGCCACCGCTTCGAGGCCGACGGCCTCGATCGTCACGCCGTCCAGCGACACCGGGTCGCGGAAGAAGGCGGAGACCGCGGACTCGCGCTGGCGGCGGTTGATCGCGCGCACCGAGGCGTCGACGAAGAGCGTGAAGGTCTGGTCTTGTTCGACCGAAGACAGATCGACCTCGATCACCAGCGGCTGCTTCAGGCGCAGCGTCGCGCGCTGCGGGCCGTCGGTGCCGAACTCGAAGTCGTCGGGCTTCCACAGCGAGCCGGGCGTCGATGCGGCGTCGAGCACGTCGGCGCGCCAGTTGTCGTGGTAGCCGCTCAGCATCGCGAAACCGCGGCGCTTGAAGAAGGTGCTGAAGCGGTAGGCGCGCACGTCGAACTCGACGTCGGCGTGGATCACGCCGTGGCACTCGCGCAGCCACGGGCACTCGCGGTACTGGATGATGTCCGAGGCGTTGCCGTCGATGGCCTCGAAGAAGGTGCGCGTGACCGTCAGGCGCAAGGTCGCGTTGGCGCTGGTCTTGCGGTAGCCCTGTTTCTGCAGCAGCCCGGTTTCGCTGCCGATCTTCGACAAGGTGTTCGACATGTCGCCGGCCGGCGACTCGGTGCGCACCCAGTAGGTGGCGCCGCTGGCGCTCGAGAACACCGCACCGGTGGCGCGGTCGTCGCTGCCCGGCAGCAGCGGCTCCGCCCGGCCGAAGTCGTGCGCGTTGTCGACCACGCCGCCGGTCTGGTTGTTCGGCTCGGTGTCCTGGTCCACCGTGTCCACCGCGTCGAGCCCATCGGCCAGGTACTCCTTGAAGTACCACGAGCGCTCGGGATCGCCGACAGCGTTCGCCGCCGGGCCGGCGACGACGTAGTACGACAGGCTCATCACCTCGGCCGTCATGGTCGATCCGTTGATGCTCGTGCCCGTCAGCGGCAGCCATGGCGACTGCGCGTCGGCCGCGCGGTACAGCGTGGGCGTGGCGCCCGCCGGCAATGCTGCGGGATCGAAGGGCACGGTGACGGTGGCCGGCTGCGCAAACGCCGTGCCGTGCGGCGTGATCGCCACCACCGGGCCGAAGGCCGTCACGCCGGCCGGCAGCGAGGGCGCGCCCGAAGGCCCGTCCTCGATGACGATCGCCGTCGCTTGCGACAGCGCACCCGCAGGTATGGCGATGCGCGCGCCGGAGGGGCTGCTCACGGTGCCTCCGCCGGCGCCGAGGGCGGCGGGCGCCTCATCGTCCGAGCCGCCGCCGCAACCGGCGACAGCCAGCAGCAGCACCAACGCGCCGCAGGCGCGCCACAAAGACAACAGCCGGTTTCGATGCAGCATCATGGCCTCCGATTCAGCGTGAGTTCGTCCTTCACCACCACCGCGCCACCGGCCTGTCCCGGCGGGGTGGGCGTCGTGTTCGCGCGGGGTTGAGCCTGTGGCTGGGTGCGTGGGCGCAGATGGCGGCGGGCCCGCCTCAGCCCCTGCCAGGTCGGGTGCGCTGCGGCTGGTGGCGTCACGGACAGCGTGGCGCCGATGCCGAGCAGCTCGATCAGTGTTCTTCGTTGCACGGTGTCCTCTCGAGTTGAAGTGCCGAACCGGGTCGATTGCGCGCTTGGCGTCTGCGATGAGCCAACGGTAGGGGTTCGACGCGCGCACATCAGTCCGTACCGGCACCCAATTCGCGCCGCTGCGGTACCCAGTCCGGGTGGCGCTGCGGTGCAGGACAGCCGCTGCACCTCCGCGGCACGGTGGCGATCGACTGCTTCAGCGCCTGCGGTGATCTCGGCGAGCAGCCGTTTTGCGCCGCGTTCGGCGCGATCGCTTCACCGCGGCGACGAAGTCAGGCACGGCTTCAAGCGCTTCGACGTTCTCGATGCTTGCGATCCGCTGCGCTGAGCGAGCGAACGTCGATGCGCGCATCGAACTTGGCGCGCTTGGTGGCGAAGAAGGTCTTCACGTTGCGCACGTTGGCCTGCTGCGTGAACAGGCGCGCCGCCGCGGTGTTGTAGGCCGCCATGTCGGCGAGCCAGAGCACCAGCACGAAGTCCGGGCCGGGGCTGACGCGCCAGCACTGCTGCACGGCGGCGTCGGCCGCGGCGATGGCCTCATAGGCATCGAGGTGCTCGACCCCCTGGCGATCGAGTTGCACCTCGACCAGAGCCTGCAGACCCCCCACCACCGACGGCGACAACAGCGCCACGCGGCGCTCGATGACGCCGGCTTCGAGCAGTCGCCGCACGCGACGCAGTCCGGTTGCCGCGGACACATTCACCGCGGCTGCCAAGTCTTGGTTCGACAGCGAGGCATCGGCTTGAAGCAGGTCGAGCAAACGTAGATCGGTGTCGTCGAGTGCAATCATTGATGCAGCAGAGTATTTGAAGAGCAATTTTATTGCGACTGTATGGATGATCGGCGATTTATTGCATGAATCGCAGAACTTTGACTGCATTCATCATCTCGTGTTGGATAAGGTGACGCCACCTTCAAACCCACCCAGCGAGAGGCACCACCATGTGCGGCATCGTCGGCGCCGTCAGCGCGCGCAACATCGTCCCGATCCTCGTCGAAGGCCTGAAGCGGCTCGAATACCGCGGCTACGACTCCTGTGGCGTGGCCGTGCATCAGGACGGGCAACTCAAGCGCGCGCGCAGCACGTCGCGCGTGGCCGAACTCGAGGCGCAGGTGGCGGCTGAAAACCTTGCCGCCGGCACCGGCATCGCGCACACGCGCTGGGCCACGCACGGCGCGCCGGCGGTGGCCAACGCGCACCCGCACTTCTCGCCCGGCGCGCGCGCCGCGGCCGACGCGCAGGGTCGCATCGCGCTCGTGCACAACGGCATCATCGAGAACCACGACGAGCTGCGCGCCGAGCTGCAAGCCAAGGGCTTCGCCTTCACCAGCCAGACCGACACCGAAGTCATCGCGCACCTCGTCGCCGATCTCTACACGGGCGATCTGTTCGAGGCGGTGCAACAAGCGGTGCCGCGCTTGAAGGGCGCCTTCGCCGTCGCCGTCTTCTGCCGCGACGAGCCGCAACGGGTGGTCGGTGCGCGCGAAGGCTCGCCGCTGGTACTCGGTGTGGGCGAGGGTGAAACCTTTCTGGCCAGCGACGCAATGGCGCTGGCCGGCGTCACCGACAAGATCGTCTATCTCGAAGAGGGCGATGTCGTCGATGTGCAGATGGGCAAGCACTGGATCGTCGGCAAACAGCCTGATGGCAACCTGCGCCCGGTCGATCGCCCGGTGCGCATCGTGCAGGCGCACAGTGGCGCGGCTGACCTAGGCCCGTACCGCCACTACATGCAAAAGGAAATCTTCGAGCAGCCGAAGGCGATTGCCGACACGCTCGACGCAGTGGCCGGCATCAGCCCCGAGCTTTTCGGCGACGGCGCGTACTCGGCCTTCAAGGCGATCGACCAGGTGTTGATCCTGGCCTGCGGCACGAGCTACTACGCCGGCCTCGTTGCCAAGCAGTGGATCGAGTCGGTCGCCGCGGTGCCGACGCAGGTGGAAATCGCCAGCGAATACCGCTACCGCGACAGCGTGCCGAATCCGCGCACGCTCGTCGTCACCATCACGCAAAGCGGCGAGACGGCCGACACGCTGGCCGCGCTCAAACACGCGCGCGCGCTCGGCATGACGACGACGCTGACGGTGTGCAACGTGGCGACGAGCGCGATGGTGCGCGAATGCAGGTTCGCGTATCTGACACGCGCCGGTGTCGAGGTCGGCGTTGCATCGACGAAGGCCTTCACGACGCAGCTCGTCGGCCTGTACCTGCTGGCGCTCGCGCTGGCGCAAGTGCGCGGCCGCCTCGCCGACACGCAGGAGGCCGAGCAATTGAAAGCGCTGCGCCACCTGCCGACCGCCGTGCAGGCCGTGCTGGCGTTGGAGCCGCAGATCGTTGCCTGGTCACAGGCCTTCACCAGCAAGGAGCACGCGCTGTTCCTCGGCCGCGGCCTGCACTACCCGGTGGCGCTCGAAGGCGCACTGAAGCTGAAGGAGATCAGCTACATCCACGCCGAGGCCTACCCGGCCGGTGAGTTGAAGCATGGCCCGCTGGCGCTCGTCACGTCGGCGATGCCGGTGGTGACGATCGCGCCCAACGACAAGCTGCTCGAAAAGCTGAAAAGCAACTTGCAGGAAGTGCGGGCGCGCGGTGGTGAGCTGTACGTCTTCGCCGACGCCGACACGCGCATCGAAAACGCGCCGGGCATGCATGTCATCCGCATGCCCGAGCACTACGGCCCGCTGAGCCCGATCCTGCACACGGTGCCGCTGCAGTTGTTGGCGTATCACACGGCGGTGGCGCGCGGCACCGATGTCGACAAGCCGAGAAATCTTGCGAAGAGCGTGACGGTGGAGTGAGGTTCGAGCGCTGGACTCGGTGTTGTTCCGGCCAATTGGTGTCGCGAACAGGTCATTGGTGTCGTGAACAGACCAATAGAGCCGTGAACAGACGCCCTGCGCGGTCGTGCCGTAGTAGAACTGAGGGGGTTTCTAAAAGCGGCTCCAGGTCATCGCAGGTCCCAGCGTCCGTAGCCACCGGCCCGAATTCCACCGGAGGCCGGCTCACCAGGCGCGCCACCGACTGCGGCCCTTCGCGCAGGGGCTGCTCCGCCTCCGCGCCCACCACTTGGTGCGGCGCAGGGTTCGGTATAAGGCGCCGGTGATCTCCGGCCCTTGCGCCGTGAGCGTCTCATCGAGTCCCCTCGCGCAGGCTGGCGGCCTTGCCGCGAAGCGGCCAGGCGCTGCAGCTGCCGTTTCGCCCACTCGGCGTCGCCGGCGCTCCAGGCGTCGCGCAGCGCGCGGTTGACGCTGGCGTGCATGTCGCGCGGCAAGTGTTCGATGACGTTGCGCCGCTTGTGCTCCCAGAAGTACCTCGGTCATCGGCGCTCAGGATCGCATGTGCAGCCAGCTCGCCGCTGTCCAGGAAAAGCGGGTACCGCCGAGGCCGGCGCCGGTCAGTGGGTCGTAGTACTCGTGGAAGCCCGAGGCGTCGAACAGCGCGAGCGAACTCGCGCGCACGCGGTCGGCGAGCGCGGTTTCGCCCTGTTCGCGCAAGCCGGCTTCGAACAGCAGGTTCATGTGCTGCCATACCGGGCCGCGCCAGTAGCGCTGGGCCTCGAAGCGGTCGGCGCCGACGCGCGTGGAGGGCACGCCGAAAGGCGCGTCGTCGAGCCAGGCCGAGAGCGTGTGCGCCTGCGTGCGCGCGGCGATGCCGGCGTACCACGACAGGAAGCCGCCGTGCACCGGCTGCTCGATGCGTGCGCCGCTGACCTGATCGAGGTTGACGTACAGGCCGAGTGTCTGGCTCCACAGCTGCGGCGCAGCGACTTCGGTGCGGGCCCGCGCGGCGCGCAGGGCTGCGGCATCGATCGGGATCGACAGCTCGTCGGCCAGCGCCAGCAGGTCGCTCGTGGCGCGGTGCAGGATGAAGACGATCGCCGCGTCGACGACGCGGAACGGGCACTCGCGGGCGATCACCCCGGGGTCGAAGTTGGCCTCGCGGTTGAAGTCCATCAGGAACACGACGCGGTCGTAGAAGTCCTGCGTCGGGCGCTGGCTGCCGGCGACGTGATCGAGATCGCGGCGCTGGTAAGGCCGTGTCGTGCGCGGCACGCGCGCCAGCGCTTCGTCCCACGATGGTGCGTTGTCGCGGCCGGTCTCCCACGGGTGGATCGTCATGACGAGGCCGCTCGCCTGCGGATCGCGCGTGCGGTACCACCACGCGTGGTGGCGGGCGATGGCCGGAACGATCTCGCGCAGCGCCTGCGCGGCAGCCGCCTTGTCGCGGGCGCGTTGCCACATCCAGCGCAGCATCGTCGCGTGCAGCGGCGGCTGGCTGATGCTCGAAGTCGGCGGATCGGTCTTCGGCGTGCCCCATTCGTCGGGGCCGGGGAAGTAGCTGTCGGCGCGCTGATGGAAAACGATGTGCGGGATGAATCCGTCCTGCGGCCCGTCGTGCCATTGGCCCTTGAGCAGCCAGCGGAATTCTTCCCACGCGCGCGGCTCGTCGAACGTGATCCAGCCGAGCGCGGTGACCGCGGCGTCCCAATCCCACTGGAACGGATACAGGCCCGCGGTCGGCTGCGTGTAGCCGCCGCGGTCGTTGGCGCGCAGCGTGGCTTGCGCTTCGCGCGTGAGCTGGTCGCGGCGTTCGGGGGTCATGCCGCTTTCAACAGCTTTCCGTCGCTGCCGTACCAGCGCGCGCAGCCAGCGCGCGCGCGCACCGTCAGGCGCTGGCCGGCTTGCACCGGTGGCTCGATGCCGATGCTGACACGCATCAGCTCGTCGCCGATACGGGTGGTGACCTGCTGGCTGGCGCCCAGCATCTCGACGACCTTGGCGTCGAAGCTCAACCCGTCGCTCGCGAGGTCCAGGTCCTCCGGCCGGATGCCGAGTGTTTGCGCACCCATCGGCGGCCTGACGCCGAGCGCGCGTTGTGCGTCCGCGGCCTTGAGAAAATTCATCGGCGGGTTGCCGATGAAGCCGCCGACGAATTCGGTGGCCGGCTGTCGATAAACCTCGGGCGGCGGCGCGTACTGCACGATCTCGCCACCGTACATCACGGCGATGCGGTCGCCCAGGCTCATCGCTTCGGTCTGGTCGTGGGTGACGTAGATCGTGGTCGTCTTCAGGTCGCGCAGCAGCGCCTTGAGTTCGCTGCGCATCTCCAGCCGCAGCAGCGCGTCGAGGTTGGACAGCGGCTCGTCCATCAGCAGCACGTCGGGCTGCACCGCGAGCGCGCGCGCCACGGCCACGCGCTGGCGCTGGCCGCCGGAGAGCTGCCCGGCATAGCGGCCGAGCAGGTGCTCGATGTGCATCAGCTCGGCGCTGCGTTTGACCTGCCGTTCGATCGTGGCCGCATCGGCCTTCTTCATGCGCAGGCCGAAGCCGATGTTCTCGCCGATCGTCATGTGCGGAAACACGGCGTAATTCTGGAACACCATCGCGATGTTGCGTTCGCGCGGCGTCAGGCCGTTGACGCGCTTGCCGCCGATGACGACGTCGCCGCTGGTCTCGGTCTCCAGGCCCGCGATGATGCGCAGCAGCGTGGTTTTGCCGCAGCCGGAGGGCCCGAGCAGCACGCAGAACTCCTGGTCCTTGATGTCGAGCGACACGGCCTTGAGCGCCTGGTGGCCCTTGAATTCCTTGCGGACCTGATTGATGTTGATGATGGACATGGTGTTGTTTCTCTCCTGACTAGCGGTTCGCAATGCCCCACATGGCAAAGAGGTACTTGCGCACGACAAAAATGAAGATCAATGAGGGCACGACCAGGAAGAAGCCGCCGGCAAAGCGGAAGTGCAGCGGGCTCTCTTCGAGGCTGGCAAAAAGGAAGGCGGTGAGCGTGCGGTTGTTCAGCGTCAGCACCGAGGCGGCGAAGACCTCGTTCCACGAAATCACGAACGAGAAGATCATCGCCGCGGCCAGACCCGGCAGCGCCAGCGGCATCACGATTTTCAGAAATGCGGTGAGCCGCGAGCAGCCGAGCGTCCAGCCGGCTTCCTCCAGTTCACGCGGGATGCCCATGAACAGACTCGACGAGACCAGGATCGCGAACGGCAGCGCCAGCGCGGTGTGCACCAGCGCCACGCCGAGCAGCGTGTCGTACAGGCCGATGGCGATGAAGCGCGTCACCAGCGGCAGCGCCAGGATCGCCAGCGGAAACGCGCGCGTCATGATGATCATCACGCGGTACAGGTTCTGGCCCTTGAAGTCGAAGCGCGCGAGTGCGTAACCGGCAGGGGCCCCGAGCAGCAGCGCGAAGAACATCGTCATCGCCGCCACAGCGAGGCTGTTGAGCGTGGCCTTCCAGACGCCGGTCACGTTGAAGAAGAACTTCATCGTGTCGAGGCTGAACTCGGTCGGGATCAAGGCCTTGGGCCACGCGCTGACGACCTCACGCGGAGAAAAGGCCGAGACCGCGATGATCAGCACCGGGATCAGCCAGCACACGCTGACGACCACGGCCATGACGCCGACGAAGCGACCGGTGTGGTTCTTCATGACAAGGTCTCCCGGCGCACGCGCAGCGCCCACAGGTAGATCACCGTCGATGCGATCGAGACGAAAAGGATGAACAGCGCGTAGGCGCTGGCCACGTGCGTGTTCTGGTATTGCGCCTGCCAGTTGTAGGCCTCGCCGACGAGCACCGGCAGGTCGCGCCCCGCGAGCGCATAAACCACCGCGAAGACCTCGAACGCAAGCACGGTGCGCAGGATCAGCGCCGATTGCAGCGAGGGTTTCAACAGCGGCAGCGTGACCTTGAAGAAGCGCTGCCAGCGGCCGGCGCCGAAGACCTCGGCCGCTTCGTTGTACTCCTTGGGAATCAGTTGCACGCAGGCGACGAGGATCACGAGCACGATCGCCGTCGCGCGCCAGATTTCCGCCACGATGACGCAGATGAAAAGCGCGATCGGTGTGCGGATCGACAGCCAGGTCGTCGGCCCGTCGAGCACGCCGAGCATGTTGAGCACCGAGTTCAGGTAGCCGCGGTCGGTGAGGATCGCCAGCCAGACGATGCCGGCCGCGAGATCCGAGATGCCGAGCGGAATGGTCCAGATGTAGAGGTGCGTCATGCGCCCGCGCTCGACGTTCTGCAACATCATGGCCAGACCCAGCGCGATGCAGATCTGCAGCGGCACGACGATCGCCACCAGGACCAGCGTGTTGCGCAGCGCGAGGCCGAAGTTCAGGTCGCCGGCCATCTTGCGCAGGTACTCGGTGGTGCCCGCGCCTTGCGGCGTGATGAAGGCCATCAGCACCGTTTCAACGAGCGGCCAGAGGAACAGCAGCGCCAGGAAGGCGACCGAGGGCGCGATCAGCAGGTAAGGCAGTCGCTGGGGGTTGTTCATGGCGAAGCTCCGCCCAGGGCCCCGCGCGCTCGGCACGGGCCAGGGTGTCTGTGGTGTCCTTCGGTAGGCGTCTTAAGGGGCGACCGGGCAGGGCTCGGAGCCTGAGCCGGCGTCCGGGGCCCAGCAAGGCGCGTCCGCAGCCTTCATCCACTGGGCCATGGCCTTGCCCTGTTCGGCGAGCACGGTCTTGATGTCTTCGTCGCGCAGCACAATGCGCTGGACGGTATCGATGAAGGCCTTGTTGAACTCGCCGTTCTTCGACCCCAGGCCCGCGGGCAACAGCGACGCCCTGGCATCCTTGGCAGAAAA
>CADEEN010000092.1 GCA_902826345.1 uncultured Burkholderiales bacterium
ACGCGGTGTTGTTCATCGCGATCGAGATCGACGCCGACAGCAGCTCGGCCTTCTCCGCCGGGTTGACCTGCGCCACTGCCGTGAAGCCCTTGATCAGGCCGATGATGGTGCCGAGAAGGCCCACCAGCGTGATCACGCTGGCGAAGGTGGCGATGTAGTGCGTGCGCTTCTCCAGGCGCGGCACGATTTCCATCATGCCCTCTTCCATCGCCGCGTCGATGTCTTCGCGGCGGCCCGGGCTCTGCATGCGGTTCAACCCGTTGGCGACGATCTTGCCGACGGCAGCGTCCGAGCCGCTGGCCATCTGGTGCACTTCCTTCAGCTTGCCGTTCTGCAGGTGCGGCTGGATCTTGTCCCACAGCGCGCGGTTCTGCGAGCGCGCTTTGGCGAGGAAGACGAAGCGCTCGATCGCAATCGCCAGGCCGATCGCGGCAATCAGGATGCTGGGATAGATGGCGAGGCCGCTGTCCTGGAAGAACTTGATGGCGAATTCGAAGATGTTCATGAGAGGGTCCTGACTTGCTTACTTGATTGGCGTTTTGGCTTGCGCTTCGATCTGTCCGTGGTAGCTCACCTGTCGGCGAAACACGTCACGATCGACGGGCGCCAGCGCTTCGTCGAGCACGGACTGCAATGGTCGTCCTGCCAGCGCGCCGGGCAAGGGCTTTTTCCACGGCACGATGTACAGAACTTTTGGTAACTCGCGATTGCCGATGATCTGCGTGCGATCGATGTCGGCGCGGTCCTGGGCGAAGGCAGAAGCCGCGACGAGCAGCGTCGTCAGTGCAAGGAGGCGTTTCATCGTCGTCACTCCTTCTTCGTCAACTTGACGTCGGCCTGGGCCACGCTCGCCGGCTTGCGGTTGCGCAGATCGGCCACCCATCTGCCCACCGCGGCATCGCCGGCCGGCGAGAGCGCAAGGTAGCGCTCGTAGTGCACCAGTGCCAGCGGCGCATCGCCGAGGTAGAGGTCGAGCAACACGCCGAGGTTCAGGTGCGCATCGGCGTGGTTCTCGTCGAGTGCGATCGCCTGCTCGTAAGCGTTGCGTGCCTTCTGGAACTGGCCTCTGTGGCGGTAGCTGACACCGAGCTGGTTGTGGAACACCGGTTGCTTCGGGCTCACCTTCACCGCCTGTTCGAGTGCGGCGATCGACTCGTCATGCTTGCCGGCGTTGCGCAGAATGAGGCCGAGGTTGGCGTGCGCGCCGCCGAGCTCGGGGTGCCTGGCGATGACGTCGCGAAAGCCGCGCTCGGCTTCGGCCGTGCGGCCGGCGCGCAAGTGCGACCGTGCGGCGTCGAAAGCAGCCTGCGCCTGTGCATTCACGGGCGCCTCCGCCGGCGTCACGGCCGCCACTGCCGTCGTGACCACCTGCTGCACGGCTTCCACCGGCTTCTTCACGACCGCGGGTGCGCTCGCGCAGGCGCCGAGCGTGGCCAGCAGCGCCAACGTCATCACGTGCTCAACGGATTTCATTGATCACTCCTTCCGAACGTTCCACCCGCGCGTACTTGCCGGGCTTCAACGAGCGCAGCGAGGCAAAACTCTTCTGCACCCACTCGTCGTACACACCCTTGGCGGTGCGCTTGGCATTGACCTCGTGCAGCTCGATGGCCTTCTCCTCGAACGGGAAGGCCTGCTCTTCGAGCAGCACGTTGTACTGTTCGAGCTCGAGCTTCTTCAATCCTTTGGGTCGCTGCGAATTCAGCATCGCCTTGCCGAAGTCCTGGTACAGCGCAGCGGTGTGGAACGTCGCCGCCGTGGACACGTCGGCCACGCCGTACTCGGCAGCCGTTGCATAACCACGCAGCGCTTCCTCGAACTTGACCTTCTTCGTCTTCAAGGTCTTTTGCAACGGCTCGACGAGCGCCACCTTCTTGTACTCATCGACCGCCGGCTGCGCCATCGCCAGCGCGCCCATCGCACCGAGATAACGCGTGCGCTCGGTGCGCGCCGCGCCGCCGCGCTGGTCGGCCTGGAACATCTCGCGCTGCAGCTCGAACTCGCGCTTGCCATTGCCGTCGGCCTTGGCCATCGTCGCCAGTCGATGGCGCGTTTCCATCGCGCGTTCGAACGGCTCGGGGTACTGCTTCAGGTAGCGCTCGTAGGCCTTCGCGGCGGCGACGCGGTTGTTGCCCTTGCCGTGCAGCTCGGCCGCTTGCCAGAGCGCTTCCTGTGCCAGCTTCGGATCCTTGCCGCTCGCGGCCACGCGCTCGAACTCGCCGGCCGCTTCGCTCCAGCGGCCCTTCTCCAGATAGGCGACCGCGAGCTTGCTCGACGCGTCATCGACGAGCGGATGCTTCGGGAAGCGCTGGCGGAAGTCTTCGAGCGTCTTCGCAGCGTTGTCCCAGTCTTTCAGTCCGATCATCGCCGCGGCGGCGTCGTATTGCGCGCTGGCATGGATGGCCGAGCCCGGCGCCACGGCTGCGACACGCGTGAAGTGACCCACGGCGTCCTGCGCCTTGCCGCCCTTCTGCGCCGCTTCGCCCTGCTTGTAGATCGACGCTGCCTGGCGCTCGACCAACTCGCCTCGTGCCTTGTCGTTGGCCGGCGTCAACGCCAACAGCTCGCCATAGCGCTTCTCGGCACGATCGAAGGCGCCGCCCTCGAACGCCGTGTTCGCCAGCACCGTCGTCGCCACGCGCTTCTGCTCGGGCGTTGCCGGCGGATCGAGCGCCAGCACGCGCTCGGCCACGCTCTGCGCCTGCTCGATGTCCTTCAATGCATACAAACGGTCGGCCGCATTGGTCAGCACCGGCGCGACGCGCGGGTCTTTGCCGAAGGCATCGGCAAAGCGCAGCGAACTCTGCACGCCAGCCATCTGCAGCTTCGGCTTGTCCGCAACCGCTGCGCGTTTGTCTTGCTCGGCATAGGCCAGCAGCGCGGCATAACCGGCATCGGCGCTCCTGTCGTGCTTCGGATACACGTACGCCGTCTTCTCGTACTCGACCGAGGCTTCGGCAAAACGCGAGTCTTCGTACAACAGCTCGCCGAGCAGGAAGTGGTTCTTCGCCGTGTCGGGCTCGCCGGGGAAGCCGGTGATGATGTCGCGGTACCAGCGCACCGCCTCTTGATAGTTGCTCGTCGCCTTGGTCTTCTGCGCACTGGCGTGATAGTGGCGCGCCAGTTCGGAGAGGCGCGTTTTCACCAGCGGCTGAGCCTTGTTCCAGCCCTCGGGGTTGGCCTTGCGGAAGTCGCTGGCCACACCGTAGCGGCCGACGTATTCCTTCTTCGCCTCGAGCGCCAGGTTGGCGAACCCTCCCGCTTCATAGATGTCGATCACGCGCGCGGCCAACACCGGCGCCTGCGCATGCATCGGGTTCTTGCGCACGAAGGCGCCGAAAGTGTCGGCGGCATCCTTGACGCGCTCCTGCTTGATGTAGAGCTCACCGAGTTGTTGATAGACACGGAACTCGTAGCTCTTGCGACTGTCGTTCTTCGTGTACGCGCCGATCGACTCGGCGCCCTGCAGGTTGGCCAGCGACAGGCTCATCACGCGGAAGGTGTCTTCGACCAGTTCGCGGTCGCCGCGCGACAGGTCTTTCAAGTCTTCCAGCGATTCATCGCCGCGGTTGGCGAGCTTGCCGTCGAGCACGCCGAAGAAAGACTGCAAAGCGTCTTCGAGCTTGGCCTGCTTGAAGCGCGACCAGCCTTGCATGTAGAGGGCGCGGTCGCGGTAGGCGGTTTGGCTGTTCATCGCCAGCACCGCGTTGTAAGCCTGCTCGGCAGCCGGATAAGCGTTCAGCGTGAACAGCAGTTCGCCGCGACGGAACTGAGCTTCTTCGCGGTAGGCGGTGTTCGGGTATGCCGCCACCAGACGGTCGAGCGTCTTCAATGCGGTTTCCAACTCGCCGCTCTGCTCTTGCGCGCGGGCCAACTGGTAGAGCACGCGGTCGTTGCCGGGATCGTTGGGATAGGCCTTCAGGTAATCCTGGTAGCGCGTGACTGCGGCCTTGTAGTCGGGAACGTTGCCATTCGTGCTCGTGGCGCTGCGGTTGTCTGCGGCCACCATTTCCAGGTCACCGAGGCGGCGCATCGCTTCGGCACGCTGCGGCGCCAGATCGGCCTTCGGCGTGCTGTCTAGGAAGTTGCGGTACGCAGCGATGGCCTGCGTCTCGTCGCTCTGCACGCGGCGGTCCTTGTCCAGGGGCACGCTGCGCTGCGACAGAGTGGCGATCGTCGGCGCGTCGTCGCCCGGCGGCGCCTTGTTGCTGGCGCACGCTGCAAGACAGGCGGCAGCGATCAGGCTAACGGCGAGTCGCATCACCGCCCTCCTTCGCATTCGTCGCCAGACTCGCGCGGTCGTACAACTGCGCCAGCGCGAAGCGCGCCTGCGTCTGGTACTCGGCCAGGCGCTGCTGCGCACCGGCCAGTTCGGCCACGGCGATGTTCTGCACGGCGTCCTGCTGTTCCTTGGTCACCGAGGCCACACGCGGAATCAGCAGGTTGATCTGCGCTTCCAGCGCGTCGATGCGCTTGGCGAAACTTTCGAAACGTTGCGGCTCTTCGCGCTGCGCCTTCGCCAGACGCGCTTCGCGGGCCTGCGCCTCTGCGAGGCCGCGGTCGCCATCACGCAACGCTTTCTGCGCCTGCCACAGCCGGTCGGGCCACTGGCTCGACAGCTCCCAGGCCAATGCGCCGGACAACAGGCGCACCTTGTCGGCGAGCCGGGCGATCTCCGGGTCCTTGGCGTTGATCTGCATCGTCGCCTGTACATCGGCCAGGCGTTGCAGCAGCGCGTCCTGACGGTCATCGCTGAAAGCGATCACGTCGCCTTCACGCTCGACGCGCTCCAGCTCGGCGGCCAGCGTCGCGCGGTTCTTGACCGCGGCTTGCAGAGCGACGCCCGTGCCCTTCTCGCCGCTTTGCGTTTGCGGCAGGCGCTGCTCGAAAGCTTTGCGGCGCTCGGCCAGCATGTCGCGGTACGCGACGAGGCTGTCGCGCCACTGCGCGAGGTTGGTGCCGAGGAACACGAGGTCGCGGTAGTTCTTGAACGACTCCTGGAACGCGTGCTGCGCCAACACCTGCGTCAGGTGGCCGGCATGCGGCATCTCGGGCAACTCTTGCAGGTTCCAGAACCAGCCCATCTCGGTGCCGGGGTTCTTGGCGTTCAGCCCGGCGATGAGCTTGCCGCTCTGGATGGCGGCGATCGATTCCTTCAACGCGCCCTGCTCGCTGTCGAACTGCGACACCGCTTGTTGATAGCCGTCGAGCGACTGGCCATAAGCGCCGAGCTCGGCATAGGCATAGGGCAGCGCGATCTTCGCTTCGAGCACCGCCGCGTCATTGACGCTGCGGCTGGCCAGCTCCGTCCACGGCACGAGCGCCTGCTCGTGTTGTTTGGCGTTGGCAGCCGCCCAGCCGAAGCCGAGCAGCGCCTTGTTGGCTTGCAGGCTCTGCAGGCGCACGCGTTGCAGCACCGCACGTGCGTCGTCGCTGCGGCCTTCTTGCAGCGCAGAGAAACCGAGCGCGACGTTGGCACGGTCGCGCAGGCTGCGCTGCTCTTCGTTCGCGCCCGGCATGCGGCCCACTTCGTCGAGCAGCGCGCTGCCAGCCGGCGCATCGCCGCTCTTGACGAGCGCAACGCCGAGGTTGAAACGCGCGAAGTGGCTGGCCTGCGAAGGCGTCTTGAAATCGCTCATGCCGCGCAGCAGCGTCGCCGCGCCGGCGAAATCCTGCCGCGCCATCAGCAGATTGGCGTGCAGCAGATGGCGGTCTTCTTCGAGGCCCGCGGGCAGCTTGCCGCCGATCTTCGCGATCGCCTCTTCCGCCTCTTGTGCAAGCCCGCGCTGCCAGCGAATCTTCGCCAGGTAATACCAGGCACGGTCGCGCACGGAAGGCGGTGCGTTGCGCTCGATCAGTTGCGCAAAGATCTGCCCGGCCTCGCGGTGCATGCCGTACGACAGCAGCAGACCGCCGCGCAGGACTTCGCCGTCGTCGTCGTGCGGCGCCAGGCGCGTGAAGTGCTGCGACACCATCAGCGACGTGACGGCGCTGAAGTACTTGTCCTGGTAGAAGTGGAACAGCGTGTCGCCGTAGTGCGGCGCGGCGATCGGGCGCTTGGCGGGTTCGTCCGCCGGTTGCGCAATGGCGGCGCTGCACAACAAGGCGCAGGCTGCCGCGAGCGCGATCTCGCCAAGCAGAGCGCGCCCGCGCCGCCGCCGCGGAACCGGCTTTGCCGAGCCGCTGGCGGCGCCCCCCTGGGGGGGAGCGCCGAAGGCGCTTCGGGGTGGGGTCATGTCACCAAACTTTCACTTCGAACTCAGGCTGCAACTTGCCAGCCGAATCCTTGATGCGCAGCTCGATGTACTTCGGCTCGGTGCCCTTGTCGAACTTGATGGTCGTGCCGCGCTTGTAGTCGCGCTCGTGCGGACCCTTGCCGGTGAAAGTGGCGACGATCTCATGCGTACCGCTGCGCAGGTTGCCGACGAAGGCGCGCTGCACGCCGCCGCGGTGCAGCGCCTGCACTTCCAGCGGTGTGTAGAGGTAGTTCGTGACCTGCTTGTCGTCGAGCTTGATCTGCACCGAGTCGAGCTCGAACAGCTTGCCCACGTCCATCGACACGAACAACGCCACCTGCGTGCTCGCCGGGAACAGCAATTCCTCTTCAAGCACCAGCAGATCGCGGTTCAGCTTGATGACGTCGGCCTTCAGGTCCTGCACGCGGTTGTCGAGGCTGGCGGCGTTGGCGACCGGCGCGGCGGGCTTGTTGTCCTGCGCCGCCGTGTTGAGCGCAAACACGCTCGCGCTGACGGCGATCACAACGGTGAGGAGGGTCTTCCACATGATCGTGTTCTCTTTCTTCAGTAGTTCGCCGTGACGTAGAGCTGCAGAATCGTGGCCGACAGGCTGTAGGCGCCGCCGCTGCGCAGGTCGGTGTAGTCGCTGTAGCGGTAGCGCAGGAGTTCGAGCGCGCCGTTGAACTTGATCTCGTACTGCCCCGGCACCTTCCTCCAGCTGTAGCTCACCTTGCCGCCGAGCGTGTTGCCGTCGTAGGTGCCGAGCTGGCGGTTGCGCGTGACGTAGGTGTTCTGCACCTGCGCGTCGTCGCTGTAGAACGAGGCCTTGCTTTGCCGGTAGTGACGCACGAAGCCGTCGAGCAGGAAAGATTCGCCCACGTAACGGCTGTAGCCGCCTTCGAAGGTGTGTGACTTGACGTCCCAGTTGTCCCAGAAGTATCGATACGACACGCGCATCGCGTCGCGCGAGCCGAGGTCGCCGATGGCGCGCAAGTTGATCGCGCGCGAGCTGCGCGTGCGCGGCACGTTCTCCGGCACGATGGCGCCGAAGACGCGCGCTGCACGGTATGGGTTGCCGAGGTAGCCGCTGTCGGCGATGGCCTCGACGTTGGCGCTGGCCAGCCATTTCGGCGTGAGGATCTGCGTCACGCCCAGGCGGTACTGCCAGTGCTTGGCCTGGTCGAAAAAGCCGAGCGTCGTCTGGCCCACCTTGTCGGCCGCACGGGTGAAGCCGAGGTTCACCGTCGTCATGCCGCCGAAGGTTTCCTGCGACACGTCGACCGAGAAGGCGTCAGCCTTGTAGTCGGGCTCCGAGCTGCGCGCCAGGCCGAGCGTGATGTTGGCGTCGCGCACCGCGTACTCGAGGCCGACGCCGTACTCGGTGCGGCGCTCCTTGTACGGGCTGGCGGTGGTGACGACATCGATCGACGCATTGCTGACTGCATCGACGTAGTACTGACCCGTCAGCGACACCTTGTCGGCGATCGACTTGCGCACCAGCAGTGCCGGGCCGTCGGCCGTCATGCCGCCGCCGCTGTAGCGGTGGTAGATCGCTTCGGCGCGGTCGGGCGGCAACGGGGCTGCTTTCGCGCCATGGGCCGCGAACAGACCGCCAAGCAAAGTGGAGAGTGCGCGCAGCAGCCGCGACAGCGTGCTACTTGCAGCCACAGCCGCCTCCTTGCACGCCGTTCGCGCCGCGAGCGCCCTCGCGGATGTCACGCACATGCTGGCTGTGTTTGGAAGCCAGCAAGTCGCCCTGCCACTGCATGATCGGATCGGCGAGACGCTCGCGCTCGTACGGCTTGACCCAGGGTTCCACCGTCGAGCAGCCGCTGGCCAACGCACACAGCGCGAGGACGAGAGCGAGAGAGCGCTTCATCGCATCATTCCTTCAGCAATGCGCGCACCTGCTGCTCATACACAGCTTCGACGCCTTCCTTGTAGCCGCGGTGCAGGTACCGCACGCGGCCGTCGCGGTCGATCAGCACGGTGGCCGGCATCGCGTTCAGGTCGTACGCGCCGACGACTTTCTTCTCCGAGTCGAGCAGCACCGGAAAGGTCAGGCCCATCTTGCCGACCAGCGCGCGCGCCAGCGTCGGGTCTTCGTCGATGTTCACGCCCAGCAGCACGAAGCCCGAGCCGCGGTACTTGTCATGCAGCCGCGACAGGTGCGGCAGCTCGACGCGGCAAGGGCCGCACCACGTCGCCCAGAAGTTGACCATCACCACACGGCCGCGCTGCTCGGCCAGGCGCAGGTTGGGTCCACTCAGTTGGCGCAGCGTGAAGTCGGGCGCTTGCGCGTTAGTTGCGGCCTTGGCATTCGCTGCGCTCGCTGCGGCGAGCAGCGCAAGTGCGATCAGGTGGCGTCGGTCGATCATCGTTCCCTCTTCCTCGTTGTTCTTTCAGAAATAGAAGGCGAAGCCGGTCGTCAGCTCCAGGTTGTGCGTGGTCTGGCGCGGCCCCAGCAGGTCGATCGAGAAGATGTGGTCACGCAACTCGACATGCAGGCCGACGCGGTCGGTGAACAGCATGCGCAGGCCGAGGCCGAAGTTGAATGTCGAGTTGCGGCGCTCGGCGAGTTTGGTGCTGCCGATGCCGGCCAGCAGGTACAGCGACGTCGCCTTGGCGCGATTGCTGCCGATGAAGACCTCGCCTGGCAGCACGTTCCAGCCCGCGGTGACGTTGTAGTAGGTCAACTTCTCTTCGGGCTGCGGGAAGATGCCGCCGCCGGGCAGCAACTGCCGGTAGTTCTCGTCGCTGACTTTGGTCTGCGCGAGGTTGGCCTGGACGAAGAAGTCTTCGGTGATGTGGTAGCCCAGGCGCAAGCCATAGACGGCGTTGGCACCGAAGTTCTCGGTCGAGTACACACCGCCGATGAGGCCGACCTCGATGTCCTTCGACGGGAACTTCGGCAACTTCAGATCACGTCGATCGACCTGCGGAACGACGACCTGTTCATTGGCGGGCTGCGTCGATTGCGCGAACGCAGCAGATGACAGCAGGGCAATGAGGAGCGTGAGCGTCTTTTTCATTTGTTGTCTCTCTGGCGGAGATCAGTAGAAGAAGAAGGAAAGGCCGGCGGACACGGCGCGGAACTCCTGCGAGCGTTGGTCGGAGACGAAGGCCGTGTAGAGCGTGTAGTCGGCGCGCAGCACGAAGCGCTCGGTGAGGTAGTAGCGAACGCCGAACGTCGCGTTGGCCAGATTCGCATCGGTGTCAGTGGCGCCGACGAGCGACTGGTTGGGGAAGTTGCGAAAGCGCCCGATGCCGATGCCGAGGAACGGCGACAGGCGCTGGTCGCTCCACGGCTCGGCCAGCAGGTTGCCGTACCACATGTCGGTGCCCGAGAAGACGCCCTGCACCTGCGCGACGCTGCCTTCGAACGTCAGCGCATCGGACAGGCGATAGCTCGCCCACAGCTTCTGCATCGGCTCGCTGCTGAAGCGGCCGTACGCGGCGCCGATCTGCACGCGGCGCAGCAGGTAGTCGTCGATCGCGGTGTCGCGGAAGGTTTTGGCGACGCCGGCTTCGGTCAGCGTTGTCGCGAGCTGGCGGCGGTGCACCCAGCCGGTCTTGTCGTTGCCGGTGTCGCTCACCGTGCGCACCTTGAACCAATCGGTGTTGCGCAACTCGATGACGACGAACTCGTGGCGCTCGGCGACGTGGTGCACCGGGTAGCCGCGGCCGGGGCCGGTGCGCATCTCGAGGTACGGGTCGGCCACCTTGACGCGCTCGGTGACCTGCGCATGGGAGGTGCCAAGAGTGAAGAGCGAAAGCGTCAACGCGGTCAATGCCGCGCCGATCGTTTTTATTGCGTGTTGCATGTACCGGTGGCGGGGTCGGGGGGCGTGAACATCGAGGCCGAGGCGGTGCTGAATTCATCCTGGCCTTGCGGCATCGGGCGGCTGATCCAGTAGGCGATGAGCCGGGCTTCGGGCGTGTCGGCGTTGACGAAGATCTGGCCGCCGCCGTGCAGCACGCCTTGCACCAAAGGCTTGGTCAGCATCTTGCTGCTCGTCGGTGAGCCGATCACGGACGAGCCTTGTGCGGAGAAGAAGTTGCGGTACATCTCGGACAGGCGCGCCTCGTCGGTCGAGGTGACCGACAGATCGACCGCAGCCGCGCTCTCGCGCATGCGAAACGCGCCGCCGGTGCCGTTGACGTTGTCGTGGCAGCCCGACGCAGCGCAACTGCCGCTGCCGCCTGCGGGCAACGACAACTGCGCGATCAGCGCCGGGTTGACGCACTTCTGGAAGTAGACGAACGACAGGTTCTGCCCGCCGCCGCCCGGCGTGTTGACCACGTCGGGCGGGTTGCCGCCGCCGCATGCGGCGAGCATGGCGGCAGCGACAGCAGCAGTGGCGAGAACCGTCTTCATCGTGGAGCGCATCCAGAGGTGATCCAGTTGGCGATGGCGGTGTATCCCGCGCTTCCCGCCGGCAGCGGCGCACCGCTGGCCGCACCCGTCGGATGCGGCGAAGTGGAGGGTCGCACGATGAGCGCGTTGCTGTTCAGGTTGCAGGTGTCCGAGACCATCGACAGCGTGACGTTGTAGTCACCCTCGGGGCTTCCGGTGAGGACGAAGCGGCTGCGTGCAAAGCTGTTGCCGGTGCTGGCCGCACCTGAACTGCCGGCCGGTTGATGGCAGGCCACGCACTGCGCTTGCAGCACCGGATGCACCGCGCTGTCGAACGTGGCGCGCGACAACGCGGTGGCGCGTCGCGCCGGGCTGTTGCTGGCCATGACGTTGTTGAAGTACTGGCCGCCGAGGTCCATCCACTCCGTGACGACGCGCTTCTCGGCCGCGGTCAGCAGCGCGGCGTGATTGGCCGGCATCGGGAAGGCGGTGCGCGCGTCGGCGTCGGCCTTCAGCTCTTCGCCGAAGATGATCTCGCCCAGCCGGCTCGAACGCGCCAAACCTTCGGCGCCGCCGGCCATCGTCTCCACCAGCGCCGGGCCGCGCACGACTTCGACGACGCCGTCTTCGATACGCGTCACCGGCTGGCCGTTGGCGCCGATCAGCGGATCGCCGAGCAGCAGCTCCTGGTACGAGGTCATGCGGCCGGTGCCGGAGGTCGACGCGGACAGGTCCAGACGCGCATTGCCCGCGGCGTGGCAGCCGACGCAGTTGCGGTCCCAGATCGGCTGCACATGGTCCGGGTAGTTGAGGATGCCGTTGACCGGCGCGGTGCCTGCCGGCAAACCGGCGTAGCTGATCGTGATCGAGTCGCGCGCGGTGACGCCTGAGCGTGTCGTGTCGGCCCACTGGTCGACGAAGGCCATGTCGGCCATCAGCTGCAGCGCCGCCGGATCGACCTTGGTGCGCGTGCTGGCCATCGTCTCGCCGCTGGCATGCGCGCCGGCCAGTGCCGGCCTCAGCGCGGCCGGCAGCGTGTTGGTCTGCGCCGCGTCATTGATCGACGCGCCACGGCGCGGGCTGTGGCAGCCGTCGCAAGTGCGGCGCTCGCCCGGGCGCACCTGGATCCAGTTCAGGTGCGATTGCAGCGCGCGGCCCTTGGCATCGATGATCGACAGCGCCAGCGGCGTGTCGGCCGGCACTTCGAGCTTGAACGAGCCGTCGGGCTCGACCGGCGCATAGCCGAGGATCTGCTGCGGCTCGAAGTCGGTCTCGCCGATCGCTTCGCGCATGCCGCTCATGCCCTCCTGCGGCGCCATCGCACGCGTCGCGCGGACGAAGCGCGCCGGAGCGCAGTGGTACGCCGGATCAGCCGGGTCTTTCATCTTGCCGATGTCGGCGACCATGCTCCGCGTGTCGTCGGCATGCGTGGCCGCCGTCTGCGCGATGCCGCGAGCGCAGCCCGCCGGCAGGTCACCGGGCGCCAGCACGGTTTCGCCCATGCGGTTCAGGCCGTCTGTGTCGTAGATGCTGCGCACTTCGATCGTCGCCTTGTTGGCCGCGGCCAGCGTGGCATTGACTTCGCTCGGCGCGGCTACCGCCGGCTCGGCGCGCGGCTGGATCGCCACCGGGTCGGTGAACATGAAGCCCGCAGGCGGCGCGGCCACGATCAGCCAGGTCTGCGCGTTCGGGTCGTACATGTAGATCGAGTAGATCGGCGGCACGTTGTCCTGCACCGGGTCGGCCTCCTCTTCGGCCATCGTGCGCTCTTCGGAC
>CADEEN010000093.1:0-7630 GCA_902826345.1 uncultured Burkholderiales bacterium
GCCGTCGTGCGAGAACACGGTGTACGAACGCGCCATCTGCAGCAGCGACGCCGACAGGCCGTAGCCATATGCGAGGCGCGATTGATCGACCGGCTTCCAGGCCTTGGCCGGCCGCAGCTTGCCACTGGCCACGCCGGGAAACGGCAGCTCGGGCTTGCTGCCGAAACCCAAAGCGCTGTAGAGCTGCCACATCTCCTGCGGCGGCAACTCCATCGCCAACTTGGCCGCGCCGACGTTGCTCGACTTCTGCACGATCTCGGTGATCGACATCTGCGCATTCGGATGCACATCGCGGATCGGATAGCCACTGACCGCGAACGAGGCCGTGGCCAGCACCGTGTCCGGCGTGACGCGGCCGCTGTCGAGCGCGTGGCCGGCGATGAAGGGCTTCATCGTCGAGCCCGGCTCGAAGATGTCGATCGCCGCGCGGTTGCGCAACTGCTCGAGGTTGACGTTGCGCCGCTCGGCCGGATCAAAGCTCGGGTAGTTGGCCAGCGCCAATATCTCGCCGCTCTGCGCGTCCAGAACGACCACGCTGCCGCCCTTGGCCTTGTTGTCGATCACCGCCTGCTTGATGTGCTGGTAGGCGAAGTACTGCACCTTGGCGTCGATCGTCAGTTCGAGATCGCGGCCGTCCTTCGCCGCGACCTTGTCGCCGATGTCTTCGACGACGCGGCCGAGCCGGTCCTTGACCACCATGCGCGAGCCGTCCTTGCCTTGCAGGTGGTCCTGGAACGACAGCTCCACGCCCTCCTGCCCGCGGTCATCGACGTCGGTGAAGCCGACCACGTGCGCCGCCGCTTCGCCCTCCGGGTATTTGCGCCGGAACTCGCGCGATTCGTGCACGCCCTTGATGCCGAGCTTGCTGACCTGCTGCCAGGTCTTGTCGTCGATCTGGCGCTTCAGCCACGTGAAGCGCGACTTGCTGTCGCCGAGCTTCTTCTCGACCTCGGCCAGCGGCAGCCCGAGCAGGCGCGCCAGCTCGCGCTTCTGCTCACGTGTGGCCTGCACGTCTTTCGGTATCGCCCACACCGACGGCACCGGCACCGAGGTGGCGAGCAGCGCGCCGTTGCGGTCGGTGATGCGGCCGCGACTGGCTTGCAGCTCCTGCTGGTGGGCGTAGCGCTTCTCGCCTTGTGCGAGGTAGAACTCGTTGTCGATGATCTGGATCGTCACCGCGCGCGCAACGAGCACGCACGAGCCCAGGCCGACGAGCGCGACGACGAACTTGCTGCGCCACGGCGGCGTCTTCGACGCCAGCAGCGGGCTCGTCGAGTAAGTGACGCCGCGGCTGACGGCGCCTGCCTTGGCCTTTTGCCTGACTTTGTCCTTCAGCCACTTCATTGGCCCACTCCTGACGCGCTGACATCGGGCACATAGATGGTCACCGCCGGCGTGGCGGTGCGCATCGCCAGCCGCTCGCGCGCGGTGCGCTCGACGCGCGCATTGGTGGCCGCGGCCTGGCGCTCGGCTTCGAGACGCTTGTGTTCGACGTCGAACCGGGCGTATTCGTTCTTCGCGCGATCGAGCTCGGTGAACAGGCGGCGCGAGTCGTATGCGGTGCGCACGAGGTAGAGGCTGGAGAACACCAGCGCAACGAGGAGGACGGTGTTGACTCTCGTCATGCGTCAGTCCTCTCTGCAACGCGCAAGATCGCCGAGCGCGCGCGCGGGTTGTCTGCGGTCTCCTGCGCACTCGGCTTGATGCGCGCGATCGCCCTCAGCCGCATCGCCTTCGGCGGCGCGAACGGCGCGCGGCGGTCGACCACGTCGCGGCTTTCACGCGCGATGAACTCCTTGACGCGGCGGTCTTCGAGCGAATGAAAGGCGATCACGGCGAGTCGGGCGGCGGGGGCAAGCAGATCGAGGCAAGCGTTCAGGCCTTGGTCGAGGGCCTCAAGCTCGGCGTTGACGTGAATCCGTAGAGCCTGAAACGTGCGCGTTGCAGGGTCCTGGCCCGCTTCGCGGGTGCGGACCGCACGAGCCACGAGCTGGGAAAGCTCTGCGGTCGTGCGAACGGCATGCCCGCTCTCGCGCCGAGCCACAAGCGCCTTTGCAATCTGTCGAGCAAACCGTTCTTCGCCATGGTCCTTGATCACCTCGGTCAGTTGTCGCTCGTCAGCACGCGCCAGAAAATCGGCCGCGCTCTCGCCGCGGGACGTGTCCATGCGCATGTCCAGCGGCGCGTCGAAGCGGAAAGAAAAACCGCGCGCCGGGTTGTCGATCTGCGGTGAGCTCACGCCCAGATCGAGCAGCAGGCCGTTGATTTGCGTGATGCCCATCGACGCCAGAGCGTCGCGCATGTCTGCGAAGTTGGCGTGAAGGATGTGAAAGCGCGTGTCGCTGCGCTGCAGCTCGCTGGCCGCAGCCACCGCTTCCAGATCGCGGTCCAGCGCAATCACGCGGGCCTGCGACGACAGCCGCGACAGCAGCAGCTTCGAATGCCCGCCGCGGCCGAAGGTGCCATCGACGTACACGCCGGTGGCATCCGTCACCAGCGCGTCGATCGCTTCGGTGAGGAGGACGGTGCGGTGCTGCCATGTCGCTTCGTTCACTCACAACACCATGCCGCGCAACTCTTCCGGCGGGCGCGACGCCATCACGGCGGCCTCGTGCGCGTCGTAGCGCGCCTTGTCCCAGAGCTCGAAGCGCTGGCCCATGCCGAACAGGTACACGTCGCGCTCGATGCCGGCCCACTCGCGCAACTCGGGCGGCACCAGCACGCGCGAGGCGCTATCGATCTCCACCGGCGCCGAGCCGGCGATGAACAGGCGGCGCCAGTCATCGTTTTCGAGCGGCCAGGCCAGGATCTTGGCGCGGAAGGTTTCGTACAGCGGGCGCGGGAAAATCGTCAGGCAACGACGCAGGCTTTTGGTGATTGTGAGTTTGTCCTCACATAGCGCCTTGAGCACATCCCGTGAGCGTGTCGGGATCGTGACACGGCCTTTGCCATCCAGCAAAAGGATCGGTCCCCCGTCTAAAATCAGCTCAGCCACAGCCCTAGAATCCCACAAATCCCCACCAAACTCCACTGTAGCGGGGGTGAATCAGGGCGTCAACGACTTCTCTGAGAAAAACCAATCAAATCAAGCACTTAGAGCCATATTTTGAGGCAACTTCGCTGTCAAATCATTGTAAAAACATAGACATGCGGAAGTCATTGAAAGCGATCTATCAACTCAACCTTTTTGTGATTGTTTGCAACCGAAGGGAACCGCTGAAAACACGGAGAAGCGTGCAGCGCAAAGCACAGGGCCGCTCTGCGAGCCGCCCTGTATGTAGCGACAGTTCACCAGCAGATAAGCGTCGCGCGCTCTCAAGAAAACGCCGGGCCGCTCCCAAGTTTTCTTCACCCCCTCGGGGGGCCTGACGCGAAGCGGCAGGTCTGGGGGCGCTCAGTAGTCGGTCGTCACCAGCAGCGTACCCAAGTAAAGCACCGGCGCGACCAGCTGACGGCCTGGCATCCGCGCATAAACGGTGTGGCTGGCCACCGCCGGCAGCGCCCAGGCAGGGCGTCGTCAGCGGGTCGCCCGGCCCCGGCGTGCAGCTCACCTGCAGCGAGCCGTTGCTGTCTTTGGCCACAGCGGCGATCGGGTCGTAGCTGCCGAAGGCAACGGCGCTGGCGATCAGCGTTGACGCAGTGGCTCGAGTACGACTGATGATCGCTGCCGCGACGGCAGCGCGGCTCGTCAGCCGTGGCGGCGCGCGCCTGCGGGCTTGAACGGACCACCGCGATGCGCGGCGCGCGGGCCGGGCTTGAAGCCCGGCCGGCGCGGCGCCGCCGACGGCGCATTGCTGAACGGCCGCGGCTCGGGCAGACGCGGCTCCAAGCCGACGACCGTGGCCACCGGGATGCGCTGCGTCGTGAAGCGCTGGATGCGCTGGATCATGCCGGCGTCGCGGCGCTCGGCCAGCGTCACCGCCAGGCCGGCGCGGCCGGCGCGGCCGGTGCGGCCGATGCGGTGCACGTAGTCCTCGGCCTTCATCGGCAGGCCGTAGTTGATGACGTGGCTGATGCTCGGCACGTCGATGCCGCGCGCCGCCACGTCGGTGGCGACGAGCACGCGCAGGTCGCGCGAGCGCAGGCCGTGCAGCACGCGGTTGCGCCGGCCTTGCGGCATGCCGCCGTGCAGCGAGGCGACGCGGTGGCCGATCTCTGCAAGACGATCCGCAAGCCAGTCGGCATCGCGCTGCGTGCTGGTGAAGATCAGCGCCTGATCGACGTCGCGATCGGTCAGCAACTGCTCCAGCAGCGCGTGCTTGTGCTTGCCGTCGTCGGCCCAGTGCAGGCGCTGCTCGATGTTCTCGTGCGTGCTGGTGTGCGTCGACACGGCAATCGTCTGCGCCTCGGCCTTCAACATGTTCTTCGCCAGTTGGCCGACTTCACCGGCGAACGTGGCCGAGAACATCACCGTCTGCCGCTGCTCGGGCAGGAACGAGGCGATGTGCTTGATATCGTCGATGAAGCCCATGTCCAACATGCGGTCGGCCTCGTCGAGGACGAACATCTCGACGTTGGCCAGCACCGCCTTGCCGCTGGCCATGTGGTCCATCAGGCGGCCGGGCGTGGCGATCAGCAGGTCGAGCGGGCCGCGCAGCGCCTTCAGTTGCGCGTGGTACGGCACGCCGCCGACGACGGTGGCCACACGCAGGCCGGGGATGTGGCGGCCGTAGGAATCGGCGGCCTTGGCGACCTGCATCGCGAGTTCACGCGTCGGTGCCAACACGAGCACGCGTGGGCCGTGCACTGTCTTGTTGTCGCGGCGCTTGCTGGCGTCGCCACGTGCGGCGAGCACGCGGGTCAATGCCGGCAGCACGAAGGCGGCGGTCTTGCCGCTGCCGGTGGACGACGAGACGCGCAGGTCGCTGCCGGCCATGGCCGGCGGGATGGCGCGCGTTTGCACGTCGGTGGGTTGGGTGTAGCCGCTGTCGGCAACAGCGCGCGCCAGGGCCGCGGGCAGGCCCAAGGATTCGAAGCTCATCGATGACTTTCTCTGACTCGGTCGGGCGCGTCGACATCGACGCACCGCTGGGCATCGCCGCCAACCGAGATTCGAGAAGCGCTGCAAGCTGCCGGCGCGAGAGGAGGTCAGAGGGGATGAACGAAAGCGGCTTCGGATGCTTTCCGAAGCCGCAGACCGCATTGTAGGGGATTGCGCTAACCTGCGCTGGAGTCGCCACTCCATCATCACCAACATGACCGCTCTCGTCCTCGGCCTCGTGCTCTTTCTCGGCATCCATTCGACGCGCATCGTCGCCGAGGGACCGCGCCGCGCGTTCATCGCCGAGCGCGGTGCCGGCGCCTGGAAGGGCCTGTACACGGTGCTCTCGCTGGCCGGCTTTGCGCTGCTGGTGTGGGGCTACGGCCAGGCGCGGCAGCAGCCGGTGGTGTTGTGGGGCGCACCGCCGGTGTGGACGAAGCACATCGCGGCGCTGTTGACGCTGATCGCCTTCATGCTGGTCACCGCCGCCTACGTGCCGGGCAACGGCATCAAGGCCAGGCTGCACCACCCGATGACGCTCGGCGTGAAGGTCTGGGCCTTTGCGCACCTGATCGCCAACAACACGCTGGCCGATGTGCTGCTGTTCGGCGGCTTCCTCGTCTGGTCGATCGTGCTCTTCGCCAGTGCGCGGCAGCGTGACCGTGCGGCGGGCAAGACGTACCCGCCGGGCACGGCGTCACGCAGCGTGCTCTCGGTCGTGGTCGGTGTGGCGCTGTGGGCCGTGTTCGCCTTCTGGGCGCATGGTGCGCTGATCGGCGTCCGGCCTTTCGGCTGAACCCACTGCACATGAAGCTCCTTCTCACCGCCTGCATCGCTGCGATGCCGCTGCTCACGGCGGCGCAGACCCCGTGGCCCGACGCCAAGCCGATCACGATGATCGTGCCCTTCCCGCCTGGTGGCGTCGCCGACACGGTGGCGCGGCCGGTGGCCGAGGCGCTGGCGCGTGAACTCAAGCAGCAAGTCGTCGTCGAGAACAAGGCCGGCGCCGGCGGCGCCACCGGCATCGGCGCAGCGTCTCGTGCCGCGGCCGACGGCTACACGATCCTGTTGTCGCTGTCGTCGATCTCGATCCTGCCCGAGGCCGACAAGCTGCTCGAGCGCAAACCCGCCTTCACGCTCGACCAGTTCAAACCGATCGCGCGCTTCACCGCCGACCCGACGGTGCTCGTGGTGCGCGCCGACGCGCCGTGGCAGACGCTCGCCGAGTTCGTCGCCGACCTGAAGAAACAACCCGGCCGCTTCAACTACGGCAGCTCGGGCAACTACGGCACGATGCATGTGCCGATGGAAATGTTGAAGGGCAGTGCCGGCTTTCGCATGACGCACATCCCGTACACCGGCGCCGGGCCGGCGCTTTTGGCGCTGCTCGGCGGCCAGGTCGATGCCGTCGCCACCGGCCCGTCGACGGTCGTGCAGCAGATCAAGGCCGGCAAGCTGCGCGCGCTTGCGCATTGGGGCGACAAGCCGCTGTCGTCGCTGCCGGACGTGCCGAGCCTGAAGCAGGCGGGCTATGCGACGAGCTTCGCGCAATGGTCGGCGCTGTTCGTGCCGGCGGCCACGCCGGACGACATCGTCACCAGGCTGCGCGCCGCGGCGAAGAAGGTCGCTGCCGACCCGGCGGTGGTGCAGACCATCAACCGCGCCGGCAGCCCGATCGAGTACCTCGACGCGCCCGAATTCCAGCGCTACTGGACGGACGATGCGGCGCTGATGACCGAGGCGGTGAAGAAGATCGGCAAGGTGGAGTAGAGGCGCTTCAAGCCGTCGCCCGCAGCGCCGCTTCCGTCGCCGCGTCGGCCGGATAGAACAGCTCCACCGTCAGCTCGGCCAGCGTCACGTCGCGCGGCGAGCCGAAGGTGGCCAGCGTGGTGAACAGCGACAGGCGCTGGCCGGTGATGTCGAGTACGCAGGGCACGAGCAATCCGTTCGTTGGCGCAGCCTTCGGCGGCGCGGCCAGCAGCGCCTGCACGTTGGGATAGCTGCGAACCTCGTCGAGCAGCGCGGTCACCGCAGGGTCGATCGCCGCATCGGCCAGGCGCTGCAACTCGCGCAGCATGTAGCGGCCCCACTCGTCGAAGTTGCTCGTGCAGGCTGCGATGCCGCGCGGGTGCAGTCCGAGACGAAAGATGTTGTGCGGCAAGGCGCGCAAGTCTTGCGGCACGATCGACACCAGGCGACGCGCCGCGGCATTGGCGATGACGATGTTCCAGTGCCGGTCGAGCGCGACGCCGGGGTACGGGTCGTGCGCATCGAGCACACGCGTGATGGCTTGCCGCATCGCGGCCATGTCGGGCGCATCGAGCTGCGTTTCGCCGTAGCGTGGCGCAAAGCCCGCCGCCAGCAGCAGCGCATTGCGCTCGCGCAGCGGCATGTCGAGCACGTCGGCCAACGCCACCAGCAACTCGGCGCTGGCGCGCGCACGGCCGGTCTCGATGAAAGACAGGTGCCGCGACGACACGCCGGCCGTCAGGCCGACTTCGAGCTGCGACAGGCGGCGCTTGGCGCGCCACGCACGCAGCAGATCGCCGACCGATCGGTTGTCGTTGAGCGTGGCGGACGTGGCGTGCATGCACGCACTTTATCGAACGAACGGATTGGCCGTGGCGAACCCCAGGCCGATGGCGGTGG
>CADEEN010000093.1:7640-11125 GCA_902826345.1 uncultured Burkholderiales bacterium
GTGGCGATGATGAAGGCGCCATCGGTGACGCCCACCGACAGGAAGTACTTGGTCTGCAACTCGCTGGCCAACTCCGGCTGGCGGGCCACACCCTCCAAGAACTTCATCGTCGCCAGGCCGATGCCGATGCACGAGCCGAAGGCGGGGATGCCGATCAGCAGCGCGACGGCCAGGGGAAGCAGGTCGATGTTCTGCATGGTGTGATTTCGTCGTGTGGATGGCACACAGTCTGCCCGCTGCCGGTAGGGGCGTCGATTACCTTCGAGGTAGGTGCGGCGGCGACGCTGCACGCCGATCAGTTCGCCACGAAGACCACCGCCGTGCGAGCCGGTACGCTGAACGTGCCGTCGGTGGCGGTGTAGGTGGCGCTCGTCGCGCGCGCATCGGCGCCGAGCAGGTGCTGCGGATGCAGCGTGTAGGCCTTGCCGGCGAGCGCCGCCACCGTGAGCGTCTGTGCTTGGCGGTCGGCGTTGACGAGGACCAAGATCTCCTTGAAGTTCGCGCCGGGCAGACCCTCACCGTCGAGCCTGCCGACGATGACGTTCGCGTTCTGCGACGGGCCTGTGTTGTGGAACGCGAGCCGCTTCATCACCTCATCGGCCGCGCGCAGTCGAAACAGCGACGAGCTGGCACGGATGCGCAGCAGGTCGAGGAAGGCGTTGCGCGTCCACGCGATCTCGGCGTGCGTCGGCTTGATGGCGTCGCTCGCCGCCAGCAGCGGCTGCATCACCGGCCAGTGCGCTTTGTTGTCGCGCTCGGGCGGCAAGCCGGCGCCGAAGCCGTTGTCCTGCAGCGTCCAGTCGAGGCGATTGAACCAGTCGCCGGAGTCGTAGCTGTTCCGGTCCAGGCTCTTGCTGCGCAGGATCTCCTGGCCGGCATGGAAGTAGGCGATGCCCTGGCTGAAGGCGACGAGCGCCGCGCCGAGGTGCTGCACGCGCGCGCGGTCTTCGCGGCTCGTCTCGTGCGGCAGCTTGATGACGTTGTTGTCGAACAGCGTCTGGTTGTCGTGGTTCTCGACGTAGTTCACCACCTCGCCCGGTTGGCTCGCATAGCCCGCCGGCTGGCCGTTGTAGTCGATGCGCGAGAGCGGCACGCGGTGGCCGTGGCGGTCGGTCATCAGGACGCCTTCGAGCGTGCCCGCGAGGCCGACACGCAGCAGGTCGGCCTGCGCTGCCGTGCCCTCACCGTGAATCCAGCCTTTGTTGCGCACGCTGTCTTCAGCGCTGCCGCCGCTGCTGCCGCGCGCCGCGTCGCGCGCGCGGTCGCTGAAGCTGCCGATGCCGCTGCCGTTCAAGCTCTTCTGCGCCGCCTGCACGAAGCGCGCACCGTCTTTCACTTCGCCGAAGTTCCAGCCTTCACCGATGACATCGATGCGTCGTCCCGTTGCTGCATTCACAGCCTTCTGCAAGCGCTCCATCGCCTCGCGCGGCTGGTGCCCCATCAGGTCGAAGCGCATCGAGTCGATGCGGTAATCACGCGCCCAGACCACCGCCGAGTCGATCATCAGCTTGGCCATCATGCGGTGCTCGGTGGCGGTGTTGTCGCAGCAGGTGCTGTTGGTGACGGCGCCTTTGTCGTCGAGGCGATGGTAGTAGCCGGGCACGATGCGATCGAGCACCGACTTCGCGTGCTGCCCCGAGGCCGTGGTGTGGTTGTAGACCATGTCCATGCCGACGCGCAGGTTCATGCGGTGCAGCGCCTGCACCATGGCGCGGAACTCGCGGATGCGCACGGCGCCATCCGCCGCGTCGGTGGCGAAGCTGCCTTCGGGCGCGGTGAAGTGGAACGGGTCGTAGCCCCAGTTGAAACAATCCGCGGCGGCGCTCTTCATCACCGCCGCTTGTTGCGCCGCGCTGTCGGGCGGCGCTTTCGGCACCGCGGGCACGGCGCAGCCGCGCTCGGGCACGGTGGCCAGGTCGAACACCGGCAGCAGGTGCACGTCGGTGATGCCGGCGCGCGACAACGCTTGCAGATGCGTCATGCCGCCGCTCGTGCTGTTCGTGAAGGCGAGGTACTTGCCGCGGTGCGCTGCATCGACCGTCTTGTCGCCAACCGAAAAGTCGCGCACGTGCAGCTCGTAAATCACCATGTCCACCGGATGGGCCACGCGCTGGGGTGCCGGCGTGGCGTCCCAGCCTGCGGGCTTGTTGGTTGCGGCATTCAGATCGACGATGGCGCTGCGCTTCGAGTCGGCGCCGAGCGACAGCGAGTACGGGTCGGTGACGAGGTTGCGCACCACGCCCTTGCCGCGCACGAAGACATCGACGACGTACGCGTAGTAGCCGCCCGAGAGGTTCTTGCGCACGCTCGCCGACCAGACGCCGCTGCGCGCATCACGCCGCATCGGCAGCATCGACGTCGCCTTGGCGTCGCCGCGCGGATACAGGCACAAGGCGACGCGCCGCGCCGTCGGCGCCCACAACTTGAAGCGCGTCTGCCGCATGCGCGGTGTCGCGCCGAGGTCGGCCACCGACTCGGCCGCGGCGTACAGATCATCGAGCGCGCCCGCGGCCTGCACCGACGTCGCCCGCAACACGCGCCCCTGCTCGTCCTGCTGCACCAGCATCAACTGCCCGCGGTGCAACTCGCGCAGCCGCGCTCGGTCGGCCGCGCGCACCGCCAGCGTGACGCCGGGGCCGATGTGCGAGAAGCGCTGTGTCGCGGCGGTTACCGGCAATGCTTCGACCGCGTCGAGCGTGAGCGCCGCATCCACCGCGCGCACCGGCTCGCCGGCAAACAGCGAGAGCTGACCGCGCTTGGAGTGCAGCAGCCGGATCGGCCCGTCACCAGCGCTGACACCCGCCCAGCGCAAGTGGTATGCATCGAGCCACGCCGCGTGCGCCTCGCCCCTGGCCGTGGGCGAGGCGGCGAGCAGTGTTTCGTGGCCGGCATTGCAGGGCGCTGTCGATGCTGCCGCTGCGGGCAGCGACAACACGACTGTCAGCAAGAAAGAGGCGAGTGACTTCACGGCGCCGCAGGATAGCGGCATGGACAATCGCACCGCATGAAGCTCGCCACTTTTTTCGCCGCAGCCGTTTGCGCCATCGCGAACACGTCGCACGCCGCCCCGGCGATCGATCTCTCGCCGATACCCGCCACCGCGTCGCCGGTGAACCTGCCGCCGCACTGGCACCGCGGCGTCTTCATGGAAATCTTCGTGCGCGCTTATCAAGACAGCGACGGCGACGGCATCGGCGACCTGAAGGGCCTGATCTCGCGGCTGGACTATCTGCAGGAGCTCGGCATCAAGGGCCTGTGGCTGATGCCGATCCAGGCCAACGCCGACGGCGACCACGGCTATGCGACGACGGACCACCGTGCCTTCGCCAAGGAGTACGGCACGCAGGACGACTTCGACACGCTGCTGCGCGAAGCCGGGCGGCGCGGCATCGGCGTGATCATCGACTACGTCGTCAACCACAGCGCAGCGCAGCACCCGCTGTTCGTCGAGGCACGCGCGAACAAGCAGAGCCCGTGGCGCGACT
>CADEEN010000093.1:11135-12162 GCA_902826345.1 uncultured Burkholderiales bacterium
CCACTGGACCATCTGGGGCGCCTACCCATGGTACCAGACCGGCACCGAAGCATGGAACTACGTGGGCGACCTCAAGACGATGCCGCGCCCGCCGGCCGACGCGCGTGATCTGTACTTCGGCACCTTCGGCCCGCACATGCCGGACTTCAACATGCGCAACCCGGCGGTCGTCGACTACCACCTGTCGAGCCTGCGCTTCTGGTTGAACCGTGGCCTGGCCGGTTATCGGCTCGACGCCGTGCCGCACCTCATCGAGAACAGCGGCAAGCAGTGGAACGACCAGCCGCAGAGCCGCGCGCTGACCAAGCGCATCGCCGACCTGATCCGCTCGTACCCGAACCGCTACGTCGTTTGCGAGGCCACCGCCAAGCCGATCGACTACGGCGACACAAAGCTCTGCGGCGGCGCGTTCGCCTTCGGCTACGTGCACCACTTCATCAAGGCGGCCGAGGGCGATGCGAAATCGGTGCAGCAACTCGCCGCGTACTACCGCAAGCAGTCGCCGGCGATGGCGACGTTTCTCTCCAGCCACGACCGCTTCGCCGGCGACCGCTTGTGGGACGAAGTCGAAGGCGATGCCGCGGCTTATCGTCTCGCGGCAGCAGGCTACCTGCTGCAACCGGGCACGCCGTTCATCTACTACGGCGAGGAAGTCGGGCAGGCCAGCGTCGTCGCGCCGGGCATCAGCAACGACATGCCGTTGCGGGCACCGATGAGCTGGACACCGACGGGAGGCTTCACGACGGGCACACCGTTCAGGCCGACATCGCCGAACGCCGCGCTGAACAACGTCGAGTCGCAGCGCGCCGATGCGAACTCGATCCTCGCCTTCTACAAGCAGATGATCGCGCTGCGCAACGCGCGGCCCTCCCTCACGCGCGGCAGCTTCGAGCATTCGTTTGCCGATGGCCTGGTGCTCGGCTACCAGCGCCGGCTCGGCAAACAGCGCACGCTGGTGCTGATCAACTACGGCCGCGAACTGCGGCGCGTGCGCGTGCCTGGCCTCGACGAAGCGTCGCGTTGGCGC
>CADEEN010000094.1:0-7898 GCA_902826345.1 uncultured Burkholderiales bacterium
ACAAAGCCGCCGCCGAGAACTGGCGCGACGAGCCGAGCTTGCCGACGATGTCGTCGATGTCTTGCAGGCCGCCCAGCGCGTTGACGGGGCCAAGTTCGCCGTCAAGCCCGATCGTCACGTGCACCTTGCCTTGTGACGAGCCGAGCTCGGCCTTCATGCGCGTGAGGTAGGTGTTCGGGTCTTCGGGCACGAAGTTCACCGCGTCGGGCGCGCCCTTCAAGATGACATTGCGCATCTTCTCGGCTTCTTCGATCGGCCGAAGTTGCGTCGACACGATGGTGGTCTGCGCAGTGGCAAGCAAGGTGCTGCACGACATCACGGCAGCCAGGGCAACGAGGCGAAACTTCATCGGGGGTCTCCTGTGGTGGGGCTCAAGGGGCACTGTCGGACTCACGCGCGATCAAGCGCACGGGTTCGAGGTGTTGCAGTTGCTCGGGCGGCTTGCCGGCGAGCAGGTCGATGACGCAGCGCGCAAGGCGCCGGCCGTTGTCTTCGATGCTGTAGTCGATCGTGGTCAGCGCCGGATCGGCGTATCGCCCAGGCTCGGTGTTGCCATAGCCGACGACCGAAATGCCCCCCGGCCGGCCGGCCCTGCGGCCCGCGCGCCGCACGGCTGCGAGCGCCCCGAGAGCGAGCGTGTCGTTGGCGCAAAGCAGGGCCGTGGCGGCAGCGTCGCGCGCCAGGATGGCTTGTGCCGCGGCATCGCCGGCGGCACTGCTGAGCTCGCTGTGCACCATGCGGCCTTTGGCCTTTGCCAGCCGGAGAGCGCGCCGCCAGCCGCGTTCGCGCAACTGCGCGAAGGCGTACGGCGCCGGCCCGTTGATGAAATGGATCGTGCGGTGCCCCAGCGAGAGCAGGCGCTGCGTGGCCAGCTCGAACGCCGCTTCGTTGTCGGTGTCGACCCACGCGTGCGGCGTGGCGCTCGCCGTACGGCCATAGGTGACGAAGGGCAGGCCACGCGATTGCAGCAGCGCGACGCGCGGGTCTTCCATGCGGGTGCGCGACAGGATCACGGCATCGACCAGGCGCCCATCGAGCAAGCGCTCGAGCGCCGGCATCTCGCGCGCCTCGTCCGAGGGAATCGCCGTGGCCAGCGTGTAGAGGCCCTCGCGCGAGAGCACCTCGTCGATGCCGGTCAGCAGCGCGGCGAAGGTCGCGTCGAGGAAGTGGCCGGCGCGCATCGACGACACCAGCGCGATCGCGCCGGTTCGCCCGGTGGCCAGCCGGTGCGCAACCGGGTGCGGACGGTAGCCGAGCGCATCGGCCGCGGCCATCACCCGCTGGCGCGTCTTGACACTGACGTCGCTGTAGCCGTTGAGCGCGCGCGAGGCCGTCGAGATCGAAATCCCGAGGTGGTCGGCGAGGTTGCGCAGGGCGGTCACGGCAAAGATGCAGAGGTCAAAACCAGAACCGGTTTTGTTGATTGCTATAGCATCGTCTCAAAACCGCTTCCGGGCATTGGTGTGAACCCGACTCGCTGTGAGCCTGCTGCGCCTCGGCCCGCAGATAGGCCTCGCAATCGGCCAGGCCAGTGGCGGCGCGGATCGAGCCGTGGCCGGCACGCTGCGGCCGCCGCGCCAGACTCGCCGACAACGCATTGCAGCGGTCTCGCAGATCCGTGGCCTGGCGCTCGAGGAACGCGCGCGGATCGGTCGGTGCATGCCCCTTGGACCCATCGAGACGACCTCGCCGCTGCGCCGCGTCAGTTGACCGGCGACCTCGTGTGATCACCACGCCCAACGAGGGTTCCAGCGCTGCCAGCACCACGCTCTCGTGGAAGTGGATGCCGTCGACCATGACCACCGGCAGGTCCACGCCTGCGTTTACGACTTCCCGGACACGTGAGGCTGCATCACCCCCGGCGAATCGTTGGCCCTCTTGCGGGGTGCTGTTTACGACAGTATTTGGTCAGAACAGCGTGTTCCGGGCTCGATGGCGCGCCGCCCGACAATGCGCGCATGAACCCCATCGACGACCCTTTCCACGACCGCGAGGTCGGCCAGCGCCGTGCCACGCGCGACACGACGCGCATCGACGACACGCGCATCGACGCCGTGCGCCCCTTGATCACGCCGGCGCTGCTGATGGAAAAGCTGCCGGGCTCGGACGCGACCTTGAACCTCGTCGAGCAGAGCCGCAAAGCCCTGTCGCGCGTGCTGCACGGGCAGGACGACCGGCTCATCGTCGTCGTCGGCCCGTGCTCCATCCACGACCATGATCAGGCGATCGAGTACGCGGCCAAGCTCATGCACGAAGTACGTGCGCTGAACGATGCGCTGCTCATCGTCATGCGCACCTACTTCGAAAAGCCGCGCACGACGCTCGGCTGGAAGGGCTACATCAACGACCCGCACTTGGACGGCAGCTTCGCGATGAACGAGGGCCTCGAGATGGCGCGCCGCCTGCTGCTCGAGATCGTCGAGATGGGGCTGCCGGTGGGCACCGAATTTCTCGATCTGCTGTCGCCGCAGTTCATCTCCGACCTCGTCGCCTGGGGCGCCATCGGCGCGCGCACGACGGAAAGCCAGAGCCACCGCCAATTGGCCTCGGGCCTGTCGTGCCCGGTGGGTTTCAAGAACGGCACCGACGGCGGCCTGCGCGTGGCGGTGGATGCCATCGTCTCGGCGAATGCGCCGCATGCCTTCATGGGCATGACGAAGATGGGGCTGGCGGCGATCTTCGAGACGCGCGGCAACGCCGATTGTCACGTCATCCTGCGCGGCGGCAAGGAGCCCAACCACGGCGCCGAGCATGTCGATGCGGCGTGCGCGGCGCTGCGCACGGCGGGACTGCGCGAGCAGGTGATGATCGACGTCTCGCATGCCAACAGCCGGAAGCAGCATCGCCGCCAGGCCGACATCGCGGCGAGCCTGGCCGAGCGCATCGCACACGGCGAGCGACGCATCTGCGGCGTGATGATCGAGAGCCATCTCGAAGAGGGCCGGCAGGATCTCGTGGCCGGCCAGCCGCTCGAGCGCGGCGTGTCGATCACCGATGCCTGCCTGGGCTGGGAGCAGACGTTGCCGGTGTTGCGCGGCCTGGCCGCGGCGGTGCGACAGCGCAGGGCGCGGTAGTTTCAAGTCTTCGCAGCGTCGAGTCCGAGCAAGCGCATCGCGTTGCGTTTCAAGATCAGCGGCTTGACCGCGTCCTTGAACCCCGCTTCTTCGAAATCCGCCAGCCAGCGGTCCGGCGTGATCAGCGGATAGTCGCTGCCGAAGAGGATGCGGTCTTTGAGCAGCGTGTTGGCGTACTGCACCAACTGCGGCGGAAAGTACTTCGGGCTCCAGCCCGACAGGTCGATCCAGATGTTGGGCTTGTGCATCGCCAGCGATATCGCTTCGTCCTGCCACGGCCACGACGGGTGCGCGATGACGATCTGCATGTCGGGGAAGGCGATGGCCACGTCTTCGAGCAGCATCGGGTTGCTGTTCTGCAAACGCAAGCCCCCGCCGCAGCGCATGCCGCTGCCGATGCCCGAGTGGCCGCTGTGGAACACGGCGGGTAGCGCGAACTCGTTGATGACCTCGTAGATCGGCCACGCCATCTTGTCGGCCGGCTCGAAGCCCTGCACCGTCGGGTGGAACTTGAAGCCCTTGACGCCGTATTCCTCGACCAGCTTGCGCGCTTCTCTGCCGCCCATCTTCCCCTTGTGCGGGTCGATCGAGCCGAAGGCGATCATGATGTCCGGGTTCGCCAGCGCGGCTTCGGCGATCTCTTCGTTCGGGATGCGCCGCCGCCCCTGCTGCGACTCGGCATCGACGGTGAAGTTGACGAAGCCGATCTTCTTCTCGCGGTAGAAGTCGATCGTCTCCTGCATCGTCGGCCGCCGGCTCGACTTGAAGTACTTGTCGGCCGCGCGGTCGAACTCCTCGCCGTAGTTGTCGAACGGGTTGCGACACGACACCTCGAGGTGGGTGTGCGTGTCGATGGCGATCAGGTGGGCGGTGTCCATGCACGCCGACAGCAATTGCCTACTTGTACTTGGTGGTCAGCGACTTGGCCGTCGACAGCAACTGCGCGCCCTTGAAGCCGCGCTTGTCCATGTCGGCCACCCACTCGTCGTCGATCTGCGCCGACAGCTTGACGAACTCCTCGCGCTGCGCGGTCGTGAACTGGTAGATCGTGTTGTTGCGATCTACCGCCGCCTTGCGTCCGGGGATGTCGTTGGCCTGCTGCGTCTTGCCGAGCCAGGCCGAGGTGGCGGCGCCCGAGTTGGCGTCGATCACCTTCTTCAAGTCGGGCGCCAGGCCGTCGTACTTGGCCTTGTTCATCGCCATGACGAAGGTCGTGGTGTAGAGCGCCGGGCCGGTGCTGTCGAACTCGCTGTGGAACTTGGTCAGCTCGTGCACCTTGACGGCGGGCACGACTTCCCACGGAATGACGCAGGCTTCGATCGTGCCCTTGGACAGCGCGTCGGGAATGCCCGGCAGCGGCATGCCGACGGGAGTGGCGCCGACCGAGCCGAGCATCTTCGTCACCTGCCGCGTCGGGCCGCGCACCTTCATGCCCTTCAGGTCGGCCACCGATTTGATTTGCTTCGTCGCCGAATGGAACATGCCCGGGCCGTGCACGTGCAGCGCCAGCACCTGCGTTTCCTTGAACTCGTCGGGGCACTGCGTCTGGAAGTACTCCCAATAGGCCTTGGACGTGCCTTCGGCATTGTTCATCATGAACGGCAGCTCGAAGACCTCGATGCGCGGAAAGCGCCCGGCCGTGTTGCCGGGCAGCGTCCAGATGACGTCGACGACGCCGTCCCGCGCCTGGTCGTACAACTGCACCGGCGTGCCACCGAGCTGCATCGCAGGGTAGGCCTCGAACTTGATGCGGCCGGCCGAGTCTTTCTCGACCTTCTCCATCCACGGCTTGTGCATGTTCAGCCAGACGCCCGACTGCGGCGCCATGAAGGTGTGGAACTTGAGCGTCACCGCTTGCTGGGCCAGGCCCGACAGGTGCGGTGCGCCGAGCGCGGCGGCGGCTGCGGCGCCCTGGATCAATTGACGGCGTTTCATGCGGGAGGTCTCCTGTGGCGAAATCGAGTGGGAAGAACGTTAACGAATCGGCGGCAGGACGGTGTACGCAGTTTCCCTTCACGAGATCATCTTCACCAGCCACAGCGAGATGCCGGGGAAGAACAGCAACAGCAGCGTGCGCAGCGTATCGCTGATCAGAAACGGCATGACGCCGCGGTAGCTCTCGCCGATCGGCACGTCCTTGGCCAGGCCGTTGACGACGTAGACGTTCAGTCCGACCGGCGGGGCGAGCAGGCCGAAGCCGACCGTCATCAGCACCATGATGCCGAACCAGATGGCCACGCTTTCTTTCGGCAGGCCGAAATCCAGGCCGATGACCATCGGGAAAAAGATGGGAATGGTCAGCAGCAGCATCGACAACTCGTCCATCACCGCGCCGAGCACGACGTAGAAGAGCAGGATCGCGCCGACCACCGCCAGCGGCGCCAGGCCCCAGCCCTGCACCACGGACGCCAGTTGCGCCGGCACCTGCGTCAGCGCCAGGGCCGAGTTCATCAGGTCGGCGCCGAGGAAGATCATGAAGATCATCGCCGAGCCTTCGGCCGTGGCGTAGAAGCAGTGCTTGAACTTCTGCCAGGTGATCTCGCGCTTGAGCAGCGCGGCGATGAAGGTCGCCGCCGCGCCGACGGCCGCGCCTTCGGTCGGCGTGAACTTGCCGCTGTAGATGCCACCGAAGACGATCAGGAAGACGATGGCGATCGGCGCGATGCCCAGCAGCGCGTGCGCGGTGACCTGCGGCGCCTCGTCGTGCTCCGGCGCGTGGCCGGGGACGACGCGCACGTAGACCGCGATCGCCACCATGTAGCCGAGCATCGCGATCAGGCCGGGGATCATCGCCGCGGCAAACAGCTTGGCGATGTTCTGCTCGGCGAGGATGGCGTAGATGACCAGCGGCACCGACGGCGGGATCAGGATGCCGAGCGTGCCACCGGCGGCCAGCGTGCCGGTGGCCAGGCGGCCCGAGTAGCCATGGCGCTTCATCTCGGGCAAGGCGACCGAGGTGATCGTCGCCGCGGTCGCCACCGACGAGCCGCAGATCGCGCCGAAGGCCGCGCAGGCCAGCACCGCGGCCATCGCCAGGCCACCGCGAAAACGGCCCATGACCGCGGCGGCGAATTCGAACAGCGCCTTGCTGATGCCGCCCTGCGTGGCGAAGTTGCCCATCAGCAGGAACAGCGGGATCACCGACAGGTCGTAGCTCGCGAAGCGCGCAAAGGCCTGCGTGTTGAGAAAATTCGCCAGCGGCAACCAGCCCGCTTGTGCGATGTAGCCGACGGTGCCGGCGACGAACATCGCGATCGAGATCGGCGTGCGCAGCGCCATCAGCACCAGCATCACGGCGAAGATCGCCAGCGCGAGCGTGATCGGCGTCATGACGAGAGCACCCCTGGGCACGGGCCACAGAGGGGCCCCTTCGGGGCCCGTGCCCGCCCCACCAGGCGGGGGCATTCGCGCTTGGGGCGGCCCGGCGCGCTCATTCGTCGACCTTGTCGCCGAAGCCGCGCAGCGCTTGGGTGAGTCCGATCAGCGCCGTCAGCACCAGCGGCGGCACGATGCCGCAGTAGACGATCCACTCAGGGAAGCCGAGCATCATCGAGCCCGACTGCGAGGTCCAGGCGTTCCAGCCGCCGATGGCCGAACGCCAGGCCAGCAGCGCCATCGCCACGCCGAGCAACAGCGCGCCGAGGCGGTCGAGCGCGGCGTTGGTGGCCGAGCCCGCCTTGGCGGTGAAGAAGTCGACGATGATGTTGCCGCGGCGGATCTGGCACCACGGCAGGAAGAGGGCGATCGCCGCGCCGGCGGCGGAACCCGACAGCTCGAAGTCACCGACGATCGTCCAGCCGGTGGTGTTGCGGCCGATCAGGCTGACGCAGGTCATCAGCGTGATGACGGTCAGCAGCAGCCCGGCGGCGATGGCGCAGGCGCGCGCCAGGTGCTCCAGCAGTTTCATCGTCGGCTCCTCCCCGTTTTCGTGGTGCTGTTCGTTCAGTCCGCTCGCAGCTCGGCCAGCGCCGATTGCACCAGCGCCGCGATGCGCGCCGGATCGCCGAGCTCGTTGGCCAACAGCAGCGCCAGCTTGGCGAGCATCAGCTCGCTCGTGCCGGCGGGCGCATTGTCGATCGCCTCGGCCAGCAGGTCGTAGGTGGATTCCAGTTGCGGCAGGGTCAGCATGGTGCGGTCTCCAGCGCGGTGGCTCGTGCGAGCGCTGCTTGCAGGCGCTGCGGCGCGAGGTGCAGCCAGCGCGCGCAGACGTGTTGGTCGGGGCGCACCAGCAGCGCGGCGGTCTGGCTCGGCAGGCCGAGGCGATCGGCGGCGTGGCGCGGCAGGCGCAGCGTCGGCAGCGAAGCGATGCTCTTGTCGGCGTCGTCGCGCACGATCAGCGTGAAGCGCGCGAGCAGATGGTCGAGCAGGAAGTCGCCGTCGGCCAGGCGCACATTCAGCAGCGGCGCGCCGTTGGCCGGGCCGGTGGTGAAGAGCGCGCTGTCGTCGTCGATGGCGTTGAGCGGCGAGTCGAGGTAGTCATGCGGCCGCGACGTGCGCCAGTGGTACAGCGGGCGCACGAACTCGTGCGTCAGCGACAGCGACAGCACGGCGTCGCGCAGCAGGCGGGAGCCTCTGGACGGTGGCGTCATGAAGCGCGTGCTCTTGCCGGCCTCGCCGATGATCTCGCGCGCCGCGGCCACGCGCTCGGCGCTGTAGCTGGCCATCAGCGCGGGGCCGGCCGCGCCACGCAGCGTCATGCCGAGTTTCCAGGCCAGGTTCTGCGCGTCCTGCAAGCCCGTGTTGGCGCCGCGCACGCCGAAGATCGGCAGCAGGTGCGCGGCGTCGCCGACGAAGGCGATGCGGCCGTGCACGTAGTCGCAGAGT
>CADEEN010000094.1:7908-12027 GCA_902826345.1 uncultured Burkholderiales bacterium
CGAGCTGCCACGGCGTGCCGGCGTGGCCGATCATCGCCAGTTGCGCGTCGATGCGCGTTTTCAGCGACGCCGGCGCGAGTGCGTGTTCGGGCGATTCACCGGCCGGCAGCTGGTAGTCGATGCGCCACATGCCTTCGGGCTGGCGGTGCATCAATACCGTGTTGCCGCGGTTCCAGTCCGGGTCGAAGTACGCCAGTCGCTCGGTCGGCAGCGGCAGGTCGATGCGGATGTCGGCGATGACGAAGCGGCCTTCGTAGGCCGCGCCTTCGAGCTTCAAGCCGCACAGCGTGCGCAGCGCCGAACGTGCGCCGTCGGCGGCCACGGCCCACAACGCACGCTGCTCGTAGCGGCCGTGCGGCGTCGCGATGTCCAAGGTCACGCCGTCGCTCGAATCGTTGCGCACGATGCGCGTCGCCTTGTGGCCCCAGCGCATCTCGATCAGCGGCTGGCGCGCCACTTCATCGAGCAAGTACTGCTCGACGAACTGCTGCTGCAAGTTGGTCATCGGCGGGTGGCGGTCATCGTCGGCGTGCGGCGCTTCCATGCGGAACACGCGCTGGCCGCGGTAGAACGAATGACCGCAGCGCCACGGCAGTCCGTGCGCGGCGATCGGCTCGGCAACGCCGACCTGCTGCAGGATCTCCATCGAGCGCCGCGTGAAGACGATGGCGCGGCTGCCGTCGCTGACCTGCAATTCCGACTCGAGCAGCACGCAGCGCACGCCGTGCTGCGCGATGCCCAACGCGGTGACCAGCCCGATCGGGCCGGCGCCGACGACGAGCACCGGCAAGTCGTGCGCCGCCACCGCCGGCGCCGGCTGATGGACGACATACGGAAAGTACAACGACGGCCGCGGCTCGGCCGAGGGTCGGTGCAACGCCGCCGCCGACGTCACTGCCGCTGCTCGCGCCAGAAGCCGAGCTTTTCCTGCGCCACGCGGTCGGAGTAGGAGAACAGCACGAGGTCGCTGTCGGCGTGGATCGTGTACGCCATCCAGCCCGGCACGACGACGATGTCGTGCGGCGTGATCGCAAAGCCTTGCTCGCCGACGCGCAGCTCGCCCGTGCCTTCGACGCCGACGAACACCGCGCTGTCGGAACTGCGGTACGGCTGCGTCGCGAAGGCTCGCGGCACGAGGCGGATCATCGTCGCCATCGTCGGCATCGCCCAGCCACCGTCGGCCGGGTTGACGTAGCGCATCAGGTGGCCGAGGTGCGCGTCGGGCGCGCCCGCCTTTGTCAACGCATGCAGCGCTTCTCGCGTGCGCGCATACGGGTAGTTGAAGACCGGCGAGTTGAGCGAGCCGCTGCGCCAGCCGACCGGCAGCAGACCGCTGCCGTAGCGCGCCAGCGCGTCGCCGGTCGGCCGCGTCACCGCCGCCTCCTCGTCGCGATGGTCTTCGCGAAACGTGCTGCCGAAGAAGTGCGTGATCGGGATGTCGAGGCCATCCAGCCAGACCATCGGGCCGGATGCGTCATGCCCATGGTGATGCCAGGTCCAGCTCGGTGTGATGACGAAATCGCCCGGCGCCATCAGCGTCTTCTCGCCGTCGACCGCGGTGTACGCGCCCGAGCCTTCGACGATGAAGCGCAGCGCACTTTGCGTGTGGCGGTGCGCGGGCGCCACCTCGCCCGGCATGATCAGCTGCAGCCCTGCGTACAGCGTCTGCGTGATCTGCGACGAACCGACCAGCGCCGGGTTCTCGAGGATCAGCACGCGGCGCTCGGCTTCCTCGGCGCTGATGTGCTCGGCCGCTTCCAGCACGTACGGCCGCAGCTCGCTGTACGCCCAGCGGTGAGCGACGCCGACAGGCGTCGGCTCCTTCGGCACCAGCGACTTCAGCCGCGTCCACAGCGGCGCCATGTGCTGCGGCGCAATGCGCTGGTAATACGCTTCGCGGCTCATACCACCTTGACGACGATGTCACCCAGGCCGTCGATGCCGCCCGTCATCGTCTGCCCGCGCACGACAGCGTTCACACCTTCCGGCGTGCCGGAATAGATCAGATCACCGGGCTGCAACTCGAACAGCGTCGACAGATTCGCGATCGTCTCAGGCACCGACCAGACCAGCAGCGAGATGTCGCTGCGCTGGCGGTCGGCGCCATCGACCTGCAGCCACAGCGCGCCCTTCGTCGGATGGCCGACCTTCGACGCGGGGTGGATGAGGCCGATCGGCGCCGACCGATCGAACGCCTTGCCGACCTCCCACGGCCGGCCCTGCTTCTTCATCTGCGATTGCAGGTCGCGCCGCGTCATGTCCAGGCCGACCGCATAGCCGAAGACGTGCTCGTTGGCGCGCGCCGCCGCGATGTTGCTGCCGCCCTTGCCGATGGCGACGACGAGTTCGATCTCGTGCTGGTAGTCGCTGGTCTGGCCGGGGTAGGGCACCTCGACCGCTCGGCCCGGCGCGCAGACGACGATGCAGTTGTCCGGCTTGCAGAAGAAGAACGGCGGATCGCGCTCGTCGGCGCCCATCTCGCGCGCATGCGCGGCGTAGTTGCGGCCGACGCAGTAGATGCGGCGCACAGGAAACATCGCGTCGCTGCCGACGACGGGCACGCCGACTTGCGGCTCAGGGGGAAAGACGTAGTTCATCGTCGGTGCTCCAGTGGTCAATCGCCTGTGATGCCGTGCTGCTGGATGAACGCGGCCCAGGTCTGTTGCTCGTCCTTCAACGACGCCGCGAACTGCTCGGGCGTGTCGAACACCGGCAGCAGCGCCTGTTGTTCGAGCCGCTGCGCAGTGGCCGGCTGGCGCATCGCGCGCGCCACCTCGTCGGCGATGCGCTTGACCAAAGCCGGCGGCACCTTGGCCGGCAGCACCACCGAGAACGAGGTGAAGGCCTTGTAGTTCGCCATGCCCGCTTCGGCGAAGCTCGGCACCGCGGGCAGCAGCGCGCTCTTGTCGGTGATGGCCAACGCGAGCAGCTTGCCGGCGTCGATGTGCTGGCGCACGCTGGCCAGGTCGGTCAGCATGAACTGCAAGCGGCCGCCGAGCAGATCGGTGTAGGCCGGGCCGACGCCCTTGTACGGCACGTGGCTGAACTTCGCGCCGCTGGCTTGTTCGAGCATGCGCACGCCGAGGTACAGCGGGCTGCCGGTGCCGGCGGTGCCGTAGAACAGCTTCTCCGGTTCGCGCTTGCCGCGCTCGATCAACTCGGCCAGCGTCTTCACCTTGGCCTCGGGGTGGGCCACGACCACCATCGGCGCGATGACGCCGCGCGTCACCGGCGCGAAGTCGCGCCAGACGTCGTACTGCAGCGTCTTGTACAGGCCCGGGTTGATGCCGAGCGACGAGTTCGACGCCACCAGCAACGTGTGGCCGTCGGCCGGCGCTTGCGCCGCCGCGGCCGCGCCGATCGCGCCGCTGGCGCCGGGCTTGTTGTCCACCGCGAAGGTCTGCTTCAACTGCTCGGAGAGCGCTTGCGCGAGTATGCGGCCGTAGGCGTCGGTGCCGCCACCGGGCGACGACGGCACGATCACGGTCACCGTCTTGGCCGGCCAGTCGGCCTGCGCCATCGCCGCGCCGCCGACCCACAGAGCCAGGGCCGCCAGCGCGCTGCGGCGCGCAAGGTTGAACAGCATGCACAGTCTCCTCGGAAAATTGCCTGCAAGGGTAGTCGCGCATGACGCGCCGATTCAAGCGGAGATACGCTGACGATCATGGACCCGCACGCGCCCAGCCCGCAACTGTTGGCCGACCTCGTCGATGCCAACCGCATCCTCGCCCACCAGGGCATCGTCGATGCGTTCGGCCATGTCAGCGCGCGCCACGACGCGCGGCCCGATCGCTTCCTGATGGCGCGCAATCTGGCGCCGGGCCTCGTCACCGAGGCCGATATCCTCGACCACGACATCGCCACGGGCGAGGCGGTGCGCAGCGATCCGCCGCGGCTGTACCTCGAGCGCTGGATCCACAGCGAGATCTACAAGGCGCGGCCCGACGTGATGGCCGTCGTGCACGACCACTCGCCGGCCGTGCTGCCGTTTGCCATCGCGCGCGGCGCGCGGCTGCAGCCGGTGTGCCACATGAGCGGCTTTCTCGGCAGCGGCACGCCGCTGTTCGAGATCCGCGAGCATGCCGGAGGTTCCGGTGCTGCGAATCCGGGAATACCCGT